>JAGOUK010000093.1 GCA_018061225.1 Candidatus Omnitrophota bacterium
GCCAAGATCCTTCGCGCGGACGAGATCGACGTCAAGATGGACTTCGACAGCTTGAAGGCGGCCGGCACCATGCTCGGCTCTTCCGGTGTCATGGTCATGGATGAAGATGTTTGCATGGTCAAGGCGTTGCTCTACGCTTGCCGCTTCTTCGCGCATGAGTCTTGCGGTCAGTGCTCGCCGTGCCGTGAGGGAACCGGCTGGGCGCTCAAGGTTATCGAACGCATTTATCGCGGCGAAGGCCGGCTTGAAGACATCGACACGCTGCTCAGCGTCGCAGGCGGGATGGAAGGCCGGACGATCTGCGTGTTCGCGGAAGCCGCCGCCTGGCCTATCCAGAGTTACATCGCCAAATTTAGATCCGAGTTCGAAGATTACATCAAGAGCGGGAAGTCCGCGGGCAAAGACATGGCCCCGGCCCATGCCCACTAACGTTTTGACGGAAATCATTTAAGCCATGGCAAATATCACCATCGACGGCAAGCAATACACGGTCAAGGACGGCATCACGATCATTGAAGCGATCGACCAGACCAAGGGTTCGGATGTGCCGCGGTACTGCTATCACCCCGGGCTATCGATCGCCGGCAACTGCCGCGTCTGTCAGGTGGAAGTCGAAAAGATGCCCCGCACGGTGATCGCCTGCAACACCACCGTCGCTGAAGGTATGGTGATACACACCCAATCCGAAAAAGCCAAAGTTTCTCAGAAGACTGTGCTCGAGTTCTTGCTGGCCAACCACCCGCTGGACTGTCCCGTGTGCGACCAGGCGGGCGAGTGCAAACTCCAGGACTACTACATGGAGTACGGCACTTACGATCCCAAGTTTAACGAGAACAAGGTCAAGAAGACGAAGAAGGCCGTTGCAATCGGCCCTACGATCAATCTGGATCAGGAGCGCTGCGTGCTCTGCTCCCGCTGCGTCCGCTTCACAGACGAGATCACCAAGACTCATGAGTTTGGAATCTTTGAGCGCGGCGATCATGCCAAGGTCGACGTTTACTCTGAGCTCAACAACAAGTATTCAGGCAATGTCGCCGACATCTGCCCGGTGGGCGCGCTCACCGACAAAGACTTCCGCTTCAAGATGCGCGTCTGGTATCTCGGTAAGCAAAAGTCCGTCTGCCCCGGCTGCTCCCGCGGATGCAATATTTCGATCGAGACGGAAAAAAACCGCCCCTATCATCTTAAAAAAGAACGCGTGATGCGCCTTAAGCCTGTCGAAAATCCCGATGTCAATCAGTGGTGGATGTGCGACGACGGCCGCTACGCGTACAAGTCCATCGATGCCGGCCGTATCGAAAAAGTCCAGATCCGCAAAGACGGCAAGCTCGTGGAGACGACTTGGGAAACCGCCTTGGCCGCCGCCGGCCAGATGTTGACCGCCGCTGCCGCTTCTGCCGGCCGCTGGGCACTCATCACTTCTCCTCAGCACACCAATGAAGAACTATTTTTACAGAAAAAATTCTTCAAAGATGTGCTCAAGATCGAAAAAACCGCCTACTCCTGGTCCTTTGACCATGGCTATGAAGACAATTTCTTGATCAAGGCGGATAAAAACCCCAATACCGCGGGTGCGGAAGAAATCCTCGGAGCCTCCGGCGATATCGCTCAGGTTCTGGAAGCGGCTAAGCGGGGCGATTTGGACGGCCTAATTATTTTTGGCCGCGATCTCGCCAAATACGGCGCTGATACACTGGCCGCGCTTCGTTCCAAGATTAAGACCATCCTTTACGTCGGCGTGAACACGAACGCGACATCCGAAGCCGCGGACCTTGTCCTGCCGGGAGCGTCCTATGCCGAAGTCGACGGAACCTTCACCAATTATCAAGGCCGCGTGCAGCGCATCCGTAAGTCAATCGAACCTCTGCAAGACGCACGTCCCATCTGGAAAATTGTGCAGGACTTGGCCGCGGGTCAGGGGATTGTCTGGAAGAACAAGCGCTCAGAAGATATCTTTGCCGCGATTGCGGGTGAATCAGCTGCGTTTACGGGCCTGACCTATGCTTCGCTCGAACCGCATGGCAAGATCTGGAGCGGCAAGACCTGTGTCGAAGCTGCGCCAACTTGCGTGGGAGCCAAATAATCATGCTGGAGATGCTGGCGATCAAAGGAATTCTCGCGGCGGCCTTCCTCGGCATGGTGCTGAATCTCGCGGGGCTTTTGACCTGGGTCGAGCGCAAGCAGAGCGCCGTCATGCAAGACCGCATCGGCGCCAACCGCGCTTGGATTGTGTTTGGGGGACCGTTCAAGTTTCTCAACTGGGTACTTTTTCCCATCCTTTATCCCGTGAATCGTCTGGGCTTGCTCCACTCGCTTGCCGATGCCGTCAAAATGTTCGTGAAGGAAGTTTTTGAGCCAGCGGGCGTGGACAGACTGCTTTATAACGCAGCACCGATCATCTCGGTCACTTCCGCGTTGGTTACGTTCGCGGCAATCCCGTTCGGCAACGTGCTTCAGGTCGGGGACCTGGCCATCAATCTTCAAATCGCAGACCTCAATGTTGGCATTCTGGTGGTCTTCGCGATGCTGTCTCTCGGTGTGTACGGCGTGATCCTGGCGGGATTTTCGTCCAACAACAACTACGCGTTTCTCGGCGGCATGCGCGCCGCTTCTCAGATGCTCTCGTACGAAATCGCTATGGGCATCTCGATTATGGGCCTGGTCGTGCTGTACGGCACGATGTCGCTTCAACAGATCGTTCACGCGCAGGGGACTTACTTCTTTGGTTGGATTCCGGCGTGGGGCATACTCACACAGCCTCTGGCCTTCTTCATTTTTACAACGGCGGCACTGGCCGAGACCAAGCGCGTGCCTTTTGATCTGCCGGAAGGCGAGTCCGAGATCATTGGTTACTTTGTCGAATACAGCGGTATGAAGTTTGGCATGTTCTTTTTGACCGACCTGGTCGAGACCGTCATGGTCGCGTGCCTGGTCACGACTTTTTTCTTCGGCGGTTGGCAGGTGCCTTACTTACAGCCGGATGGGTTTCACTTTCCCTGGGGAGCGGTTGTTCTTTTGCCACAGATGGTGGTCGGCATCGCCGGGATTCTGGCCTTTATGCTCAAAGTCCTGTTCTTCAACTGGTTCTTCATGCTGATCCGCTGGACTTTGCCGCGCTTCCGCTATGACCAGCTGATGCATCTGGGATGGAAAATTCTTTTTCCGCTTTCGCTCCTCAACGTGCTCATCACCAGCATCATCGTTGTTTGGGGGAATAAATAATGGCCGTCAAGACCAAGGTCCTCAAACGCCGTGAGCTCAGCTTCTGGGATCGGACATATTTGCCGGCGGTGTTCGCGGGTTTGGCCATTACGGCGAGACACTTTTTTGTGAACGGCTTCCTGCAGACGCTGGGACTCTTGGGTCTGCGTCCGGGCGGTAAATCGGGCGGTGCGGTCACCTATCAATACCCTGAAGAGCAACGACCCTTGTCCAAGCGGACGCGCACGCGGCATCGTCTTATGAAGCGCGACAATGGCGCGACGCGCTGCGTTGCTTGCATGATGTGCGAGACGATCTGCCCCGCCAAGTGCATCAACATTGTGGCCTCTGAGGATCCGGATCCGAACATCGAAAAGGTTCCTTCTTCGTTCGACATCGACCTCGGGAAGTGCGTGTATTGCGGATTCTGCGTCGAAGTCTGTCCCGAAGACGCGATCCGCATGGACACGCATATTCTCGACATCGCTTCCTACAGCCGCGGCGGCATGATGCTCAATATTGAAGAGCTCATGAACCCTGGCTCGACCATGCCTCAGAAGGCGCTTAATCCGGACGTCGCTGCGTCCGCGACCAAGCCCTCCTACGAGGCTTCTCACCCTCCCGTTAAAAAATAAAATCTGATTCCCCGTACGACAGAGGTTGGTCCGGAGGGGTGTGTTTTGCCTCCGCCGCGAAATTGTCGTGTTGGGCTCAATGTCACACCTTCGTACGGTCTGGCCGTGCGCGGCGGAGGCAAAACACACCCCTCCGGACCCTCGTTCGGGTCCGGGTTTTCATTTTTTAATGGGAGGGTTCGGCGCTATTGAGAGGGGGGTGGAGTTGGGAGAGGGCGAAGGTGCGGGCGGAGATGATTTGGGGGTCGGTGGGGGCTAGGGCGGCGGCGGTGTTGAGGTCGGTTAGGGATTCCGCGTAACGGCCTAGGTCTGAGAGCAAGAATGCGCGGTTGGTGATCGCGGGGAGTAGAGCTGGAGAGAGTTCGATGGCTTTGGAGTAGGAGTTGAGCGCTTCGGGCTGGAGGCCGGCGGCTTCTTGGGTGATCCCTTGGTCGTTGTAAGTGCAGGCGTCGGAGGGTTCGAGGGCGATGGCTTGTTTGAAGTCTGCGAGCGAGCGGCCGTAAGAGCCGAGCGCGTCATAAACGATCGCACGTTCGCGATAGGCTTCAGCGGAGCGGGGGTCGAGGGCGAGGACTGCTTTGTAGGTTCTGACGGCTCTGGCGAACAGGCCATGTGAGCCGTAAGCCCGACCAAGTCCCAAAAGCGCTCGTGTGTTGTCAGGTTGGAGTTTGATCGTCATTAAGAAGTCTGCGGTAGCCCTTCCTTGATGCCCGAGCGCCTCATAGGCGAGTCCGCGTGCCAGGAATGCCTCAGCATTGCCCGGATGCAGCCGAAGCTCACTTTGAGCCAATAAAAGCAATTGATCAGCATCCTGAATCGGCAATAAAGAGGGCCCCGCGCAACCTTTCCCCAGATTTAGGCCGCCAAGTCCCGTCATAGGCTGTGCCGAAGCACCCACCGCTAAAGCAGACCCCATCAAGCAGATCTGCCCCGTGAGGAGGCAGGCTAATACGAAGACAGATAAACGAATATTCTGATATTTCATAACCGTCAAAACCTCACTTTTCTCACGACAGTATACATCAACCCCTCACAGTGAGCGAAAGGCCGACCCGACTTGGGTGTGAGTCAGCGGGGATGGGTGTGCCTTTGCGGCTGTGGCGCACGGCCAGACCGTACGAGAGTTACGACATGGAGTTAGCGCGACAATTTCGCCGCAGACGCAAAGGCACACCCATCCCCGCAACCTAAACTTAAGTCGAGAAGAGCCGAGCCGATTTATCGGACGAGGGTGTGAATGGCTTGAGAAGCGAGCTGGAGAACGGGGGTCGGGTAAATACCGAGAATGATGATGCCGGCCATGGATGCGTAGAGGGCCACGCGCTGCGAGAGGCTGATCGTGAGAGGAGTCTCATCGACCGCGGGACGAGCGTACATAAATTTGACCACGCCAAGGTAGTAGTAAAGCGAGACCACGACGTTGAGCAAGCCGATCGCCGCGAGCCAGAGCAGACCTGACTTGACGGCGAGCGAAAGGATGAAGAATTTACCGAAGAAGCCGGCCATCGGCGGAACGCCCGCGAGTGAGCTCATGGCCAGCAACATCGCGGCAGCGGTGACCGGAGAACGACGGCCGAGACCCGCATAGTCCGAGATCGTTTCGATGCCGAGCTTCGCCGACATCCAAACCACGACCAGGAAGGCCGCGGCGGTGCTGAAGAGATAACCGGCCAAATAAACCAGCACGCCTTCCGCGCCGCCGGACTTCATGGCAGCCAGACCGATCAAAAGATAACCCGCGTGACCGATGCTCGAGTAGGCGAGCATGCGTTTCACGTTTTTCTGATTGAGCGCGCCGAAGTTACCGTAAATGATGGTCGCGGCGGATAGAACGGCCAAAAGCGGGAGAATAAATTGGTCTTGGATCGGAGCGAACACTGTCGAGATAAGGCGGAGCAGCGCCGCGAAGCCGGCCGCCTTGGAGC
>JAGOUK010000094.1 GCA_018061225.1 Candidatus Omnitrophota bacterium
GATGACCGCGATGGGCGTCACGAAGCGCTGCGAACTCGGCGACTTTGACGCGATCCGCAAGAGCGGTATCGCGGCGATCAATCTGCACAAGGAAGACGAGCTCATCAGCGTGCGCCTGACCGGCGGTAACGTGAATATCTTTGCGGCGACCAAGCTCGGCAAAGCCATTCACTTCCCCGAGATTGATGTCCGCTGCATGGGCCGCGGAGCGGCCGGCGTGCGCGGAATGAATCTCGAAAAGGGCGATGAGATCATCGGCATGGAAGCCGTCGAAAAAGATGATTACCTGCTCACCGTGACAGAACACGGATTCGCCAAGCGCTCGAAGGCGGGCGAATACCGTCTGCAGTCACGCGGCGGCAAGGGGATCACCAATCTCAAGATCACGGACCGCAACGGCAAGGCCATCGGCATGCGCGCGGTCTCCGATCATGATGACCTGATGGTCATGTCGTCAGGAGGCATGATTGTCCGTGTTGGAGTGAAGGACTTAAGGGCCACGGGCCGAGTCGCTCAGGGCGTGAAGGTGATCAACTTGAAAGCCGGAGACAAAGTTGCTACCATGACGTGCATCGAAGCCGAGGATGCCCCCGAGGGTTCAGCCCCTCAGCCCCCGGCGGCCGAGTGACCCCCGCTAAATAAGCGAATCACTGCACAAATATAGCACTGCCTTTTAGACCCCATCGTCTAGCCTGGTTTAGGACACTACCCTTTCACGGTAGTAACACGGGTTCGAATCCCGTTGGGGTCGCCATTTTTTCGCGATACAGCCGCATCTGCGTCGTTGCTCGGGGGCTTACGTAGCTTCCGCTACGCCGCGCCCCCTCGCGCCTAGCATCTGCAGCCGTCTCGCGAAAAAATGGGAGTCATTAGTGCTTTTCCATCGGGCATCATCCAATCTACAAATAATTAAAGCTAACGCGCCCCACGGACGCGACCCGGTTTATTAAAAAACTTCAGGAGAGCAAAATGATTTTGACGACCACGCATGAGCTGCAGGGACAGCCCATCACCGCCTATCATGGCATAGTGACGGGTGAGGCCATTCTGGGAGCTAATGTTTTTCGGGATATTTTTGCCGGATTCAGGGATTTTTTTGGCGGACGGTCAAAAGCTTATGAGAAGGAATTGGCTAAAGGCCGGAAGATCGCCTTGAAAGAGGCGGGCGACAAGGCGGCAAAGTTAGGCGCCACGGCTGTGGTCGGTCTGAGGATTGATTATGAAACCGTTGGCAGGAACGGGGCCATGCTCATGGTTACCGTTTGCGGCACTGCGGTGACGACCGCTTGATCCGGTGGATCTAATTTAAATAGAGGCGCACATGACATCCTTGAAGCAAAAAATCGGTGATTTTCGCAAGGGCTTACTGCGCGTTAACGACAACGAGCCCCTGACGGTTCTATCCCTCATCGTTATTATTTTTTTGGATCTGTTCGTTTTGAGCGTTATCTTTGCCGGATTGCACAGCCACACCGATCAATTAACCTCGCCCGAAGAGTACTTGCCCAGCACCGCCCGTGCGGTCTTTATAGAAAATGACTGGTCCGGTCTGGATCGCTTAGCTCAGTTGCAGCAGCTGGCCCTGGTGGATTACAACAACTATTCGTACGCCTACAAAAAGCTGCTGGACGAGCGCCGCATTGCCAAAATGCACCCTAAAGCGAGAGCGTTGTTCAACGACATCCAAATGATCGTTGATCATCGCGAGACAATGGATCTCTTGATCGCTCGCCGGGAAATCACTTATGAGTTGGACAGGCTCGAAAGGGACTTCTCCAAGACCAAGCCCATGTACGATACCCGGCTGCTCGAAAAGATCGGAGGCGATGCGCCCGAAGCGGGGCGATTGACGACACTGGCCGACAGGGCGCAGATCAGGTCGAGTGAATATGAGGATAAGCACCAGGAGCTGCTTCAAACGGATGCGCGGCTTAACCGGCGCCCCCTTGTGATCAAACTATGGTCGACGATTGCGCCGGGTGATGCCGATCAGCGGGCGGCCATCATCAAAGATTACAAGGCCTTTGAACTCCGGTACCGATTTGTCGAATTGATCTGGCAGCTCCTATTCTTGCTGCCGCTATTTTTTATCATCTATATTTGGCATGGCGGGAGTTTGAAGAAGCAGCACCGCATACAAACACTCATTGCCTCGCATTTGTTGGTCGTGGCCTTCATTCCCATTCTTGTTAAAGTATTGGATGTGGTCGTGGATCTTATCCCGAAGTACTTCTTCAAGAGACTATTTGAGCTGCTGGAACAATTGCATATCATTGCAATATGGCATTATTTGGTTATTCTCGCGGCAATTGCCGCCGCCCTCGCGGCGATTTACGTTATCCAAAAGAAAATATTCAACCGTGAGAACCTAATCAAAAAACGCTTAGAGCGTAACGAGTGTCATGGTTGCGGGCGAAAATTCCCCACGGCAAGTCCGGAGTGCTGCCCCTATTGCGGAGTGACGCAGCGCCATCCCTGCGAGGCTTGCGCGAAGGAGACCTACATTGCAGGCACCCATTGCATTCACTGCGGCAAATCGCGGGATAATTAGAGCGACCCGGCGACGACATCACCCGCTCCGCTGTCGCGGTAAGTGAATGATGCGATATGCCCACCCCCCTTCCCAGCGTGTGCTACCGTATTAAGAGACATATTGTTGATTCAAACCAAAAAAATCGGAGATAGGCTCATGGAAACCAGCGCCCAAGAGAAGCAGAATCAGGATAAGAAGAAGGGTTTTTGGGGGAGATTGTTCGATAAGATCGACAAGGCGCTCAAGGACAAGTCGGACAAGGCCGCTTGCTGCGCCCCGAAGGATAGCGACAAGAAGCCCGGTAAATCATGCTGCAACTGATCGTCGACCGGATCGTCTACACGTATCTGGGATTCGATCCTCAATCCCAACTGGGGGCAGCGGTTAATTTCTTTGTGTATGATTCGATCAAGATCATGCTGCTGCTGTTCGTGATGATCTCGCTGATCGGGTTTGTCAGGACTTATCTCCCCGCCGAGAAGCTCCGCGTGTGGCTTTCGAATAAGAAGAGCAGCTATTTGTACGCGGCCCTCTTCGGGGCGGTGACGCCATTTTGCTCCTGCTCGTCGGTTCCGATCTTCATTAGTTTTCTGAGGGCGGGGATTCCTATCGGAGTGGCGATGTCTTTTTTGGTGACGTCGCCGTTGATCAATGAGTATTTGGTTGTGCTCATGATCGGCTTCTTCGGCGTCAAGATCACGGCGCTTTATGTGGTCAGCGGCATCCTGATAGGCGTCATCGCCGGCAGCGTCCTGGGGCGGCTCAAGCTTGATAAGTATATGGAGACCGATCTGACGGGGGTGGCCAATCCCGACGGTACCGGGCAATTCACCAGCCTTACCCAAAGGCTGAGGCATGGCGTGGAGGAAGCTCTTTCGATCATCAAGAAATTATGGATATGGGTTCTTGTGGGCGTTGCCATCGGGGCGGGAATACACAATTACATTCCCGCGGAAGCGATACAGAGCCTCATCGGCAAGGCGGGGATTTGGTCTGTGCCGTTGGCGACCGCGACCGGGATTCCGATGTACGCGAGCTGCGCGGCAATCGTGCCTGTCGCCGTTGCCCTTTTCCAAAAGGGTGTTCCCATCGGAACGGCCATGGCTTTCATCATGGCGATCTCGGCGCTTAGTCTCCCTGAGGCGATCATGCTCCGGCGCGTCATGAAGCTGCCTTTAATCGGGATCTTTTTTGCGGTGACGGGCGCCGCCATCATTTTGACGGGATATCTGTTTAATCTGCTGCACTAACGACGGCAGATTCTGGTTGACAATGAGAACGTGTCTCAATTAAGATAGTGGCTCAATGAAACGTCTCCTCCCCGCGCGCAACGAGCGCCGGCGGAAGAGATTCTTTTTTGACCCTCGGATGAGAATAAGTCTCAACGATGGAAGCGCGGCCGAATTAACTTTTTGTCGTAAATTTAGAAGCCACACTTAATCGAAGAGGAGAACCCCGTGAAGCATCGTATTGTCGCCGCGCTCGTGTTGAGCGCGCTTATCGTTGCGCCGGTCACCGCCGACGCGAACCCCGCCGAGATCCAGGAGCTCAAGAACATGATCGTCGAACTTCAGGCGGCTCAGGCGGCTCAGATCGCCAAATTGCAGGCGCAGATCGACGAGCTGTCGCGGACGAAAGAGATCGACATGGCCCGGCTCGAGGACAAGGTGGACCAAAAGCTCATCGATGCCGAATATGTCGGCCGCTATGAGGGGCCCTTCAAAAAGGGCGGGCTCGTCGTGCGTGAGCATTCCGGACACGGAAATGTTTCCGTGGGCGGCTACATGGATCACGAGTTCGAGAACTTCCAGAACACGCACTCGACCTTTGATCAGCACCGCTGGATCCTCAATGTCGGCGCTGAGCTCAATGACCGGCTGCGCTTCTATTCCGAGTATGAGATCGAGCACGGCGGTCCGAACGCTCAGGGCGGCGGCGGTGAGGCCAAGGTGGAGCAAGCCTGGCTGGATTATAAGATCATCGAGCAGTTCAATGTGCGCGGCGGAGCTTTGCTGGTCCCGTTTGGCCGCTACAACCTCTATCATGATTCGGACCTGCAGGACCTGACGGACCGGCCGATCGTGTCGCGCGATATTATTCCGACCACCTGGACTGAGTCTGGCGCGGGCTTCTGGGGCGAATTCGCCGACGCCTTCAATGTCGAAAATCTCAACATCGGATACGAAACCTATGTCGTCAACGGCCTCGACAGCGGATTCTCCGATACGGGGATGGGCGGCGGCCGCAGCAGTCTGGATACCGACAACAACAATAATAAAGGATTGGTCGGCCGTGTGGTGGTCAGTCCTGCCCTGGGGCATGAAGTTGGCGTGAGCGGTTACCACGGCAAGTACAACAATCTGAACGACGATATCACGGGTGTCGGGGTGGACTGGCTGACGACCTGGGGGCCGCTGGAGTTCCTGGGAGAATACGCGCGTTTTAATGTCGATGAGCCCGTCGGAGGCGATGTCGCGAACACGTTCGAAGGATTCTACGTGCAGCTCAATTATCACTTCTGGCCCGCGTTCTTCGACAACACCTTCCTCAAAACGGGATTCGATGATCCGACCTTCACGCTGGTTGGCCGGTTTGACTGGGCTGAGATCGAGGATGATGGCGATGCCAGCTTCGGGAATAATCAAGAAGACCGTTGGACGCTCGGTTTGAATTACCGCCCGGTGCCCAGCTGGGTCTTCAAAGCGGAGTACCAGTGGAACCAGACCGAGAATGAGTCCCTCGAAAGAGGCAGCAATGACGGAGCCATCGTTTCTGCCGCGATGGGTTTCTAGCAGCACGATGATGACGACGCGTGGTCTGGCGAGGCTGGCCCCGGAAGTAAGGATATTTGTCAGCCTGTTTCTCTGTCTACTCGGGCTGGCCTATGCAGCGTTCTTGGGCGGAATCTGGATCGACACACAGATGCAGCCGTCGATTATTGCCGAGGGGTACCGGGATATGGGCGTGATGGAACTGACGGCGCATACTTTTCGATATCTGGGGTGGTTCACCGCCGTGTTCGCCGTGGTTGGGGGATTATTTCTTGCCACGGGGCACGAGGAACGGTGGAAGCGGTTCGCCGCGGTCTGGATGCCGTTCTGGATCGTCTCAGATATCGCCGCCGCGTGGCTCATCCGCTTAGAAGCTTTCTTTGCCTGGCAGCTTTTTGTCTCGGGCTTGGTGCTGGCGGT
>JAGOUK010000095.1 GCA_018061225.1 Candidatus Omnitrophota bacterium
GAATATCACAGACAAACGAACGGTCAATTTTGAGGGTGCTGAGGGGAAAACGCTTGAGCGTGCTTAAGGAAGAATATCCGGTTCCAAAATCATCGATGGCAATCCGAAGCCCCTGATCTCTGAGTTTCACCAAGGCAGAGGCGGTCTGCTCAATGTCATCCATGAGCGTTCCTTCGGTGAGTTCCAGCTCCACCAACGACGGATCCACACCCACATTCCGCACAATCGACGATATGGTCGCCGCCAGATCCGGACGCCTCAATTGTCTGGAAGAGAGATTCACCGCCATGCGCAGCGCCGTGTACCCCATCAACTGCCATTCCTTAATCTGATTGCAGGCGGTTTCTAACACCCACGCCCCGATCGGAACGATTAGGCCCGCTTCTTCTGCCAGCGGCACAAATTCCGCCGGCGATACCAGACCAAATTCCGGATGATGCCATCGGAGAAGTGCTTCCATCCCGGTGATGCGACCCGTCACAAAATCAATCTGCGGCTGGTAATGCAGGCGGAATTCGTCCCGCTCCAGCGCCCGCCGCAGACGATTCTCCAGCTTAAGTCGGAGCAGCGCCTTGTCATTCATCTGAGGAGAATAAAGCTGATAGTTACCGCGTCCTTGCTCCTTGGCCCGGTTCATCGCGGTGTCGGCATTCTTCATAAGAGCATCGGCATCAAACCCATCGTTGGGATATAAGCTGATGCCGGTGCTGATCGACATGAACAACTCGTGTCCGTCGATGAAGAAGGGCGTCTTAAAGGCGTTGGATATTTTGTCGGCGATCTTGAGCGCGTGGGCGGGCTTTTGAAGACTGGGAATCAGGATCGCGAACTCATCACCGCCGAGCCGTGTCACAGTGTCTGTTTCATAAAGAATATGCTTCAGCCGCCCGGCCGACATCTGTATCAGCTTGTCCCCCACCGTGTGCCCCAAAGTGTCGTTGATCCGCTTGAAGTGATCCAGATCCAGAAAAAACACGCCGAGCACATCCCGCTCATGGTTGGCGGCGATCAGGGCCTGTCCGAGACGATCCAAGAAAAGCGTTCTATTGGGCAGGCCCGTCAAAAGATCATGATGCGAAATAAAATTAAGCCGTTCTTCAGCTTTGGCCTGATCGGAAATATCAAAGATCAACCCATCCAGCCAGATAGTCCCCGTCGCCCTGTCTTCGACCACCCGCCCCTGCTCCTGTATCCACCGAATCTGTCCATCATGATGGCGGATCCGGTAAGTCACAAAAAACGGTCCGCGAGACTGCGTCGCATCGGCAAGCGCCTTTTCACGGACTCCCCGGTCATCGTGAAGCAACATGCGCGTAAAAGCCTCAAGATCACCGTTTATAAAGTAAGACCGCGGATATCCGCAGATTTTTTGTATCTGCTTGGACATAAAATCGACCTTCCACCCCGGACCCTGCTGATATTGATACCGGTAAACCGCGCCCGGAATATTCGCCACCAGCGTCCGGTAGCGCCGTTCCCGCGCGCGAAGCTCCAACATGGTCCGCTTCTTGATCGAAATATCGTTCACGAATCCCACGATCCCCGCGATACCGCCTCCCGGCGACAGAATCACCTGGGCCTCGTGTTCGACCGTGATCCACTGACCGTCTTTGTGCTGAATTCGGTATTCCATCCTGGCCGCTTGTTCCGTTTCGCGAATCGAGCGCATCATGTGATAAAAAGATTCCCGGTCATCTTCGTGAATACGGTCGAGCCAGCGGGATAACTGCATCCCAAGATCCGCGGCCGTATATCCGAGGATCTGCTCAAGATTACCCCCGAAGGTCACTTCTTGTGTATTGGGATTCCAGTCCAAAAGAAGCTGTCGACTCGCCTCGACCGCCGCCTGATACCTTAGCTGCCAAGCCTCTTTATCCGCCTCCGCATTACGCCGTTCCGTAATATCAATCGCGGAGCCCACAAACCCCCTAAACATACCGGTCGCGTCATACATCGGGGATCCGGTATCCAGGATCCATCGGTAGCTCCTATCGCGGGCCTTGATGCGGTATTCCAACCTGAAGCATTGACGCTTTTGCATGGATGACTCGGTGATGGATTGATACATCTCCACATCGTCCGCATGAATCTCGTCCTTGCGCCTTGCTCGTCGCTCCGTCTCAATATCATTGCCCCTAAAATCCAGCCAAGTCTTATTAAAAAATACATTCTGCCCCTCGCCATTGGTCTCCCAGATCATCACGGGAGCCGAATCAGCTAGGTCACGAAAACGCTGATCGCTTTGCTGGGTCGAAAACACATCCTTATGACGGCGGATGACCTGCTGGATTCTGTCCCCCACTGGACCAATCAAGTCAGATTCGAGCAAGTAATCCTCTGCCACGGATTGAAAAATCGTCTCAACTCGTGAGCGATCTGCTTCATCCGTCAAAATGATCAACGGTAACGAGGGATCCTTTAGGCAAATATTTAGAAATGTCTGCACCGTGCCGCTTTGACCCAAACGGCCATCGGCAAGAATCACGTCAGGAATATGATGGATCATGAATTCGAGGGCAGCTTCGTAGCTATGAACGTGGGAAACTTGAAATCGGGGATTTTTAAGGCTTGAGAGACGCTTTTTTATAGTGGGTAGATAGGTAGAGCGGTCTTCAATGACGAGCAGGTGTAGCAGATCCGAACCCATTTGGATCATCGTCCCTCCGAACTACTTTGGTGACGCGTTCCTAGAGGATCATAGGCATTTTTAAAGAATACCAAGACCTTCTTTTATTAGTTTACATTCAGTAAACAGAATTTGCAATATAAACATAATAATAAACTAGGATTAGTACTCGATTGCCGATGTGGACGCTCCAACCGTACCACCCCCTACCACTCTCAAGTTTAATGATGGCGGGCGCCAAATCAAGGGGGGAATAAAAAAAGCCGCCTTTCGGCGGCTTTAGTCGTGACCCCCCTCGTGAGAGGAGGGTCAACTATTTGGCTCTTTACCTGCTTACCAGGAACGTCCGCCGCCGTACGATCCGCCGCCACCACCGCGATTTTCGGTCTTGGGGCGAGCTTCGTTGACGTTGAGCTTGCGGCCCATAACGTCGGCACCGTTGAGCTTGGCAATGGCAGCCTGGGCTTCAGCGGCGTTCGGCATTTCGACAAACCCGAATCCCTTGGAGCGGCCGGTCTGCATGTCTTTGACCACCTGGGCCGTGTCCACTTTGCCGCAAGAGGCAAATGCCTCGCGGAGAGAGTCGTCGGTCATGTCGTATGAGAGATTTCCTGCGTACAGCTTCATTTTCATTTTCCTTGTTCTTGATCCAGATCAGATCGTTATCCCATCCGGACGGTCACATTGACGCGGTCGGACGGTTTGTAAAAATTGGGTGAGAGAGGCAACGCCGCTAACAAACTCAATTCCACCGTGCTATTATAGCCCAAAGTCGCCCCAAAACACCGTTTCTTAAAAAAATAAACTTTTTATGCCACACCCCATCCTCAGCTCCTTTTTCCTGGTCGCCGTCAGCGAAATGGGCGACAAGACACAGCTCCTGGCCTTTTCACTCGCCGTACGGTTTAAAAAGCCGTGGGCGGTGATGGCTGGGATCCTCACCGCCACTCTTCTCAATCACGCTTTGGCCTCCTGGTCAGGCGAATGGATCTCCCGCGCCGTCCGGCCGGAGCTCTTAGCCTGGATGCTGGGAGTTTCCTTTATCGGGTTTGGGATTTGGACGCTTTTTCCGGATAAATTGGAGAATACGGAACACAAACACCGACTTGGCCCCTATCTCACCACCTGTTTACTGTTCTTCTTGGCGGAAATGGGAGATAAGACGCAGTTGGCCACCATCGCCCTGGGAGCGCGATTCGGCTCCGCCATCGCCGTCACGATAGGCACCACGCTCGGCATGATGCTCACCGATGGCCTGGCGGTTTTTTTGGGAGAAAAAATGTCAGGGAGCGTGCCTATGAACTGGGTGCGAAGGGGGGCCGCGGCGCTTTTCTTCTTATTTGGCGCGCTGTCTATCGTTCGGGCGCTGAATCCGAGCTGGGGCGGCTAAATAGCGCTTTGAGAATCAGCCTGTAAATATTTTCTTCAGTCGCGGAAGCGATTTGGCGGCCCTCCCGGTCATACTCCCTCCGCGATATCCTCCGCCCCTCCCAATAAGTGTCCCTATACCGTATCCCTTCGAAGACACCATCGTAATATTCTTCCCAAATGCCATGCGGGATGCCGTATTTGTGCTTCTGCAGGGATTGAATCCACCCGCCTGGGTAGGTTTGAGAGGAGGTGTCCGGCTTTCCCCATCCGTACTTTTGATCCAGACCAAAGAGCATGGCCAATTTCCAATCGCGATAGGATTGGCGGAATAGGACGCGGCCGGCAGGATCGAACATTTTGCGGGACCGCAGCTCCCCCGCTTGGTACCGGTCTTCAAACTCTAACGTCCCATCTTTGCGGTAAAGGCGGGCCAGCCCTTCTTCCAGGTTGGCTTTGTAGGGGATTTCAGATTTGAGCTCCCCGGATTCATAGAATCTTTTTTCGACTCCCGAGCCTTCCGTAAAAAGCGCCTCCGAAAGCTTGGCCCCGCTTCTATAGAATTCCGCGGAGGGCCCGTCCCAAAGTCCGTGCTGGTAGTTCACCCGAGCCTTCACGGCTCCGTCATCGTAGTAGCCGGCCGCGAGTCCGTGCATCTCTCCCTTGAGAAACGGCACCTTCCATTCAAGCCGCCCGTTCTCACCGTAGAGATTACTCTCACCCGTCAGAAGCCCCGCTTCATAACAACATGCCTCCGACATTAGCTCTCCGTTTTCGAAGTATGCTGTTTTGGTGCCGGTGATACGGTCATTCTCAAAAGTCTCTATGAGTTTGACCTTGCCGTTCTCATAATACTGCCTGGCTTCACCGCTCAGCGCGTCCTCAAAAAAACCCGCCTCATCCTTAAGGGTGCCGTTAGGATAAAAGCTCTTTCTCGGTCCATGATGCATCCCGCCCAGGACGTATGATTCTCCAATCATCGATCCGTCTGACCTAAACGTCCGAAGCGCCCCGGCGGGCTTCCCGTCCTTATACTCACAGGTCTGCGCCAAAGTCCCATCCGCCGCATAAAACCGCGATTCCCCGTTCATCAGCCCGCCCACATACCTCAACTCTGCCTTCAAAGTCTGATCCGGATAAAATTCCTTTTCGATGACTTCCTTCCGCAAACTCGATTCCGCCGCCGCATCCACCCCCACCAACATCCCCGCCACCAAAACCACCCCCAAAACCCATCGCCCCCGCCGCACACGACAAAACTGCGGCGCAGGCTCTGCGCAACGCCGCCACACGGTCATTGAGTTAAGGGTTTGCTTGAGCTGTGTAACAAAATTTTTGGTAGCAAGGAACAACGAAGCAAAGGAAGTATGATCGGCCATATTTTGTTCAGAAACATGCCAGATGCGAGGCGCGACGCGCGACGCGGACTCTTTGTGTCCGCGAGCAAGGAGCAACGAAGCAAAGGAAGTCTGATCGGCCATATTTTGTTCAGAAACATGCCAGATGCGAGGCGCGACGCGCGACGCGGACTCTTCGTGTCCGCGAGCAAGGAGCAACGAAGCAGATGGCGTGTTTCTGGACAAAATATGGTGCGCCCGACTGGGATCGAACCAGTAACCTTCAGCTTCGGAGGCTGACGCTCTATCCAATTGAGCTACGGGCGCGTTGATGTGCTTTGGAAGGAGGGCGTATTTTACCAAACGCGCGAGGGGG
>JAGOUK010000096.1 GCA_018061225.1 Candidatus Omnitrophota bacterium
CTGGTGCTCGAGCAGAATGTTCCCATCCTTGGCATCTGTTACGGCATGCAAAGTCTCTGCCACGCGCTGGGCGGAAAGGTGAAGCGCGCCGCGCACCGAGAATACGGCCGCGCCCCGCTGACGGTGATCCGCAAGGCTTCGGCTTTTTTGAAGGGGATCTCGCGCGTCAGCCAAACCTGGATGAGTCACGGTGATTCCGTGGTGAAGCTGCCAGCCGGCTTCGTGGCCACGGCCAAGACGGGCAACACGCCGAACGCCGCCTGTGAAAATCCCAAGCGTAAGATCTATGGCGTGCAGTTCCATCCGGAAGTGGTGCACACGGAACAGGGCGCACAAATGCTCAAGAACTTTGTCTTTGGGATTTGCGGGGCGAAGGGGACTTGGACGATACGCTCTTTTGTGAAGGACGGGATCAAGGCCGCGAAGGCGACGGTCGGTACAGACCATGTGATTTGCGGACTTTCGGGCGGTGTGGATTCTTCGGTGGTCGCGGCGCTGCTCTCTAAGGCCGTAGGCAAGCAATTAACCTGCATTTTTGTGGACAATGGACTGCTGCGCAAGGGCGAACGCGAACAGGTTGAGCGGATCTTTGGCGGCCAGTTCAAAACGGACCTTCATGTCGTCGACGCGCGCAAGCTTTTCTTAAAAAATCTCGCGGGTGTCAGCGATCCCGAGAAAAAACGCAAAATCATCGGCCATACCTTCATCCGCGTCTTCGAAAAGGAAGCGCGCAAGATCAAGAACGCCAAATGGCTGGCGCAAGGAACGCTGTATCCGGATGTGATCGAGAGCCGTTCGGCTTTTGGCGGGCCTTCCGCGACAATCAAGTCGCATCACAATGTCGGCGGTCTGCCGGATGATATGAAGTTTAAGCTGATCGAGCCGCTCAAAGAGCTGTTTAAGGACGAGGTTCGCAAGGCCGGGCGGGAGCTCGGTTTGTCGAAGGAGATGATCGGACGGCATCCGTTTCCGGGTCCGGGGCTGGCGATCCGCATTATCGGCGACATCACTCAGCAGCGTTTGGATGTTCTCAAAGAAGCCGACGCGCGCTTTATCGAAGAAATTCGGGCGGCAGGACTTTATGACAAGATTTGGCAAGCGTTCTGCGTCCTGCTGCCGGTCAAGTCCGTGGGCGTGATGGGCGATCAGCGGACGTATGAGGATGTTCTCGCGGTTCGCGCGGTGACCAGCCTGGATGGCATGACGGCCGATTGGGCCGAGATCCCGGCCCCGGTGTTGGCCAAGATCTCCAACCGCATCATCAACGAAGTGCGCGGCATAAACCGTGTGGTTTACGACATCTCATCGAAGCCGCCCGCGACGATCGAGTGGGAATAGTTCTATCTGCTGAAAAAGCCGCATCTGCGTCGTTGCTCAGATACTTGCGTGGAAGTACCACGCGGCGCATCCTCGCGCCTCGCATCTGCGGCTTTTTGAGCAGATAGAAGTTAGGGTTGAGGTGTGGGTCTGTGTTCGGCTAGCCAGGCCTGATGGGGCGCGGCCGAAGCGGGGTTGCTGAGTTTGAGATAAGCGGCGGCGAGCAGCTGATGGGCCGCGACGGCCTGGTCGGCGTTGGACGCATGATCGAGGGCGAGTAAGGCCTCGCGGACACAAGTGTCAAAATCACCCGACCGGAATGCCTCGGCCGCGAGGTTAAATCGCTCAGCATAAGCGCCCGCCCTCATCCGCCGAACCTTTTCAGCCAAGCCGCGGGAAAATGCATGAGCCTCCGCGGCCGGCAGTATCGGTACGAGTACAAAAGCTACCAGGATAACCGCAGTCCAGCGGCTAATACGCATCTTTGAGAATGTCTTCATCGTTTTAGTATACCTGACACACGGTGGTTCCGGAAAAACTGTTGCCAGGAACCACAGGCAGCCATTCCAGGAGGATGTATCGTATGACCAAGTGGATCTGGAGCTTTAGAACCCGCCTCACAGCCGCGATTATCGCGTGCCTTCTGCTGGTTTTGGGACTAAGTCATCTGCTTATCTACCAATCCGCAAGCGATGCTCAATTTAATCAGCTGCGAAATCAGCTGATGACGGTTGCCCAGACCGCCTCGGTTCTGATCGATGGCGACTCGCTTGCAGCGATTCCGCTTAATAAGGGCGGGATGAACACAGCTGAGTATCGACAGATCGCGGCTCGGCTCAAAAAGGTCCGTGAGCTTAATCCCTCCATTCGTTACATTTACACACTTCGGAGGACGCCGGAACCAGGTCGGTTGCAATTTGTGGTCGACTTGGACCCGGAACAAGTAAAATCCTCAGGCCGCACCGGAACCGCTTATCCCGGCGACCTTTATAACGCCGCGGAGTTCCCGGAGATGTTCGAAGGATTTTTGAGAGCTGCGGCGGACCGGGCTCTCGCGGAAGATGCCTGGGGCGTTGCCCTGTCCGGATACGCGCCCATCAGGGATTCGATGGGAAGGTCGGTCGCTGTGTTGGGGGTGGATATGGATGCCGGAGATGTTCGCCGCGCCCAGGAAAGCGCCGCCTCAAAATTCCGTCATGTGATGTTGATCGGTATTCTTCTGTCATTTTTATTAGCATTTTTGTTGGCCGGCAGCATGACGCGGCGGGTCGGGCAATTATTGTCCGGAGTTCGGGCCGTCGCAGAAGGTGATTTGACGCGCAGGGTTCCGACACATGGCCGCGATGAGATCGCCGAGCTGGGATCGGCGTTCAATCAAATGACCGCCTCGCTGGCCGAATCACGCGAAAAACTGGATGCCCATTTCTGCAATGTCATCGAGGCGTTGGTCCGCATGCTCGAGACCAAGGATAAGTATACTCAAGGTCACTCCGAGCGTGTCGGAGTTTATGCCAAAAAGATCGCTCTCAGGATGGGATTATCAGACCGGGAGGCGGAACTGATGCGCCGCGCGGGGGAGATGCACGATATCGGCAAACTCGCCGTTCATGACAGGGTGTTGAACAAAGTTGAGCCGTTGACGGATGAGGAATGGGAGATGATTCGCCGTCATCCGGTGACCGGATATGAGACGCTCAAGCATATCGGTCTCGACGATATTATTCTCTCCAGCATCCACCTGCATCATGAGCGCCCGGACGGCTGCGGCTATCCCAAAAAGATTGAGGGTGACGGGATGGGACTGTACGCGCAAATTGTCGCCGTAGCCGATGCGTATGACGCGATGACGACCACCCGTTCCTACCGCAAATCCATGACTCGGTCCGACGCCCTGGAAGAGTTGCGCCGCCATGCGGGCAAACAGTTTAATCCTGACGTTGTTGAAGCGTTGGTAAAAGTATTTGAAGAAGGCAGCCGCTCACCCCGGCAATAAATGTCGTTTTGCTCGCAAGTGCGAAAATAAGGAGTTGGATAGA
The DNA here is from genome assembly GCA_018061225.1 of Candidatus Omnitrophota bacterium. Taxonomy (GTDB): domain Bacteria; phylum Omnitrophota; class Gorgyraeia; order 2-02-FULL-51-18; family JAGOUK01; genus JAGOUK01. Next base: position 3,354 of record JAGOUK010000096.1, read on the forward strand.
TGAGCTGCAAACACGTAGCAATCGGTCTTTTGGTGTGCGCGGGATTATCCATCGGTCTGCCTGCGCTGGCTTCCGGGGGCGGGGCTGCGGGTTGTGAGGTTGTTAGCGTGTCTGGTGACGTTCAAGTCATACGCAAAGATCAGAGTCCGACCGCTTTGCTTCAGGGATCGTCCGTGTCTGTCGGTGATCAAATCATCGTGTCTTCGGGGGCGTGGGCCGACCTCGCTTTCGATGAGGCGTGGGAGAACACCGCTCGTCTCAATCAGAATACGCGGGTGACCATCCGCTCCCTAAATCCGACCAAGCTCAGTATGATCTCCGGTGATATTTATTCCAAGCTTGATCATCTGCCCGCGGGATCGTCGTTTGAGGTCAAGACTCCGACCGCGGTCGCTGTGGTGAAAGGAACGAGTTTTAGAACGACGCACGAAAATGGAATGACCACCGTCTACAACGATTCCGAAGTCTCGCCGGTCTATGTGTATCATTTGGATGAAAATGGCAATCGCTCGGGCCGGTCAATGGTGCTGCAGCCAGGCGAGTCTCTTACCTTGTCCGGCGAAGCGGAAGCATTCGATTCTCCGTTGGATGAATTGGAAGGTGGGCGTGACCGAGAGGATCAGGATCAGCTCAATGCGGATTTGAGCGCTGATCGGGTCAATCCGTCCAACGATGCCCCCAATCTTATCGATAATCAGAACCAGTAGGGAAGACACCAGCTATGCGATCCGCCGGATTATTATCATTGTTCCTGCTCCTGGCGGTCTTTGCCGAACCGGTCTTTGGCGCTGAGCTTTCGGACGCAGAAAAAGCGGCGAAGCGCGAGCAGCTCAGTCAACACTTCACCGCAGCCGTCGAAAGAACTGAGCCCGGAAGCGAGCGGCGGCATGCGCAGGCGCTGCGATATAGAGTTACCGGATCCACGCGTCTCGGCTATGACGACAATGTGGGTCTGGACAGTGTTAAGGATGACGATATTTTTTATCAGGAGCGTGCCGGAGCAACCGTTGAATACGATGTTTCAGGTTGGAATATTGAGGACCGGCCGGTTACCGTGGGCGTAGATACCAGCTACAGCTATCTCGGTTACTTTGACCGGGATGACATGAATCGTCAATCGGGTAAACTATCACCGTTCGTTCGGATGCGCCTAAAAGATCGGGTCACGTTAGAAGCGGGATACGTTTACCGGGGGCTTCGGTACGATGAGCAGAAAGACCTCAACTTTAACGCGAATGGAGCGCGGGTCTCGATCAGTCAGCGTCTGGCGGTCGGACTCTACCATAAAGGGGAATTTCGGTATGAGCATTTGAGCTACACGGACCGCAAGCAGCTCAATCCGTTCCCGGTCTACACCTCAAACGACCGGGAGGATAACCGGCATCAGGCCGCATACGGATTCCGCTACCATGCGGGAAGATGGACGACGCGGTTGGAGGGGTCCTGGATGCGGAATGATTCTAATGACCAGTACCTGGACTACAACGATTATGACGACTTGGGGTTGGACGGTTCGGTGAGTGTGCGGACCACCGAGCGCTGGATACTCACCGGATTTGGCGGTTGGCACAGCCGATCCTTCGACAGCCGGGCCGCCATTGTCGGGTCCACAGACACGCAGGAGGACAGCTGGTACTACGCGGGCGGACGCGTGTACTTCGCGCTCAACACCTGGTCCGGGTTTGACATCACTGCCACGTACAATGAGAATGTTTCCAACAATTCAGCCCACGAATATTCAGACTTTATATCAAGCGCAGGGTATCACCTGTACTTTTGACGGATGGGTCAGAAGCTTTTGAGAGCGTCGAGAAAGATCTGGCCGTATTTAGAGAGTTTGACGGCGCCGAAGCCGTAGATGCCGCGCAGCTCTTCGGGCGTGCGGGGCTTGCGGGCGGAGAGTTCGATCAGTGATTTGTCGGAAAGGATAAGGTAGGCCGGAACATTTTCTTTGCCGGCCAATTCTTTGCGGACGCGGCGCAGTTCTTCGAAGCAATCGGCATCGTAATCCATATCGGCAAGCCGCTCCCGCGCGGGCGCTTTTTCCTTAACGGCTTTTTCGGCGCGCGTTTCGAGGACGCTCAGGAGCGCTTGGTCCTCATTCCGGAGGATTTCGCCAGCCCGAGGTGCCAAGCGCACCACCGGATATTCCAACCCTTCCTGCTTCAGAATTCCCATCTCGATCATCTCCCGGATACGCCGCTTGATCATGTCCTTGGTGAGCTCTTTGAGCGCGCCGTAGCCCGGCAGATCCGAATGATAGGCGGCATATTTGCCGGATGCCGCGCCTTTGAGAAAATCCGCCAGCGTGGTGACGCCGAATCCGCGGCCAAGCGT
>JAGOUK010000097.1 GCA_018061225.1 Candidatus Omnitrophota bacterium
TGCGCGATCGCCGGGGCCGTTTGAAGCAGGCGTATCGGCAACCCGCACTCTTCGCGGACTTCCCGGTGAAGCGCCTGCTCCGGATCCTCGTTGAGCTCAACGTGGCCGCCGATCGGCAGCCATTCATCGTAGGTCTTATGGTGAACCAGGAGCACCTTGCCGCGATGGACAATGCAGACGGAAATAACAAAATCAAAAAGATCATGAATGTGCGGCATTTTTGAGGCGCTCCCGCCGCCTAAGAAACATCACTGCCAATAAGACCGCCGCGGCAGACCCGACGATATCCGCGACCACATCCGCCCGCTCCGGCGTCCTGCCAGGCACATGAGCCTGCAGCGCCTCAATTAGAATACCAATACCGAGCCCATAAAGAATTCCCCATCCGCCTCTTCTCGCGCATTTACGAGGCGACAGCCCGGGAAAACCTGCCAGACGAAGCGTAAGCGCGCCCATGACAAAAAATGCGGCGACATGCCTAAGCTTATCCCAAAACAGCTCCTGCCAGGGGAGCTCGCGGGCGGGCAAGGTCGCGTACCAGACCAAAACTACCGTATAAGTAAAAAGGATGGCCGCATCGACCATCCTTTTTGCCGAGAGATTCACTTTTAAACCTAACGCTTAAGCGGCACACTCCCCTTTGCCGACTGAGACCTTAAACTGCGTTCCAGCGACATCGCCCAGATCTTCGTACATCGTGGCGGCGTCTTTGCGCAGCGGTTCTGGGTCCGTGAACGGCTGCAGCAAATCGCGCAGCGCGACGGCGCCAGTTCGGTCCACCCAGTGAGGAAACAGTTCGCCCACCTTCTTATCCGCCTTATACCTCGTCAAAACGGCTTTGACCGCGTCGCCGATACGGCGGGCCGGAATGAAGGCGATTTTTTCGCCAAACTTCACGTCCTCAGTGCGCAGGCCGGTGCGGCCGCCGAGCATCATCTGGTAATGCGGCATTTGCTTGCCGTCGATGTTGCGGGACGCGCCGAAGAAGCCGATGTTGCCGACATGGTGCTGACCGCAGGAGTTGATGCAGCCCGAGATATTGATCGTGATATGCGCCAGCTCCGGATCATGCGCGAAGCCGTTCGAAAAAACGTTCTCCGTCAGGTTGATCGCGAGGCCCTTCGAGTGCGTGATCGCCAGGTTGCACGTGTCCGCGCCCGGGCAGCGGGTGATATCCGCGACGGTGAGCGCGTTATCCAAGCCGACGCCGGCCTTGACCAGCGCGGCATGCGTGTACGCCAGTGCCGCATCCGGCACCCAGCGCAGCATCAGATTTTGCGTGATCGTCGTGCGCATGCGGCCGTCGCAGACTTCGCGGGCGATCTTGGCGATCGCGCGGCCTTGCTCCGGTGTCACGTCGCCGTACAGGCAGCGGATGTAAATGGCATTGAAGCCCTTTTGCTTCTGTCCGAGCACATTGGTCTTCTTCCACGATTCAAATCCCGGACCGGGCTGCGCCTGCTTAAACTTGGCGCTGTCGATTGTGGGCGCGGTCTCTTCCGCGAGCTCGAGCTTGAACTTTTCATGGCGTCCTGAAGAGGTTCCGATCACCGTCTTGCGCTCTTCGATGAAGCGGTTGCGGAATTCCTCAATCCCCCACTCCGCGACCACAAACTTGATGCGCGCGCGGTTCTTGTCGCGGCGGTTGCCGTGACGATCAAAGATGCGGATCAGGGCCTCGGTCGTCGCCAGGTATTGATCCAGCGGCGTGAATTCTTCGAGCAGCTGTGCGGCAAACGGCATTGACCCGAGCCCGCCGCCGACGGAAGTGATGAATCCGTACTCAGTCTTACCGTTGACCACGCGGGACGTCGCGCGGAATCCCAGATCGTGAATGCCGATGCGCGCGCGGTCGGACGTGGGAGTGCTCTCAAACGCGATCTTAAACTTGCGGGGCAGGTTCTGGCTGACCGGATTGCGCAGGAAGTAACGGAACAGCAGTTCCGCGTACGGCTGCACATCAAACACTTCTTCAGGATGCACACCGGCGTACTCGTCACAGGTGATATTGCGCACCGTGTTGCCGCACGCTTCGCGGCTGGTCAGACCTGAGTCATGAATAGCCTGCAAAAGATCCGGAACCTCGCGGCGCTTCAGATTGTGCAGCTGAATCGCCTGGCGGGTCGTCACGTGACTGAGTTTGGAAGGAGTGTATTTTTCGGCGCAGTCCACAATGACTTCCAGCTGATCGGCCGTCATGGCGCCGAACGGCAGCTTGATGCGGATCATGTGCTCGTCGGCGGTGCCGCGAATCCCGTAAATGCCGTTGTTCAAGCGGAAGCGCTTGAAGTCGTCCATGTCGCGCTCGCCTTTTTCGAGGAGGTCGATCTCCCGGCGGAACCGCGCGATCTCGTTCTTGGCTTCATCGGACAAAGTAAAAGTTGGTCTGGTCATAGCGCTCTCCCGTTAGTGGGCCTAAACCCGTTAAGCCTTAATCCTACTGTAATGCTATTGTTTGGTCAATATTTTTATTAATAAACCCGACTATTCTACTATGATATTCATCGGGGTACGAAAGAACGGCCTGCGAATGCCCTGCTTGCTCGGCAACCCAAAGGTCGGTGATTCCCGGGATGAGGCGGCGGAGCTTTTCGACATGCTCGAGACGAACGTGATAATCCTTCCCCGCATGAATCCAAAACACGGGTTTCTTGAGCTTCGAGATAAACTTTTCGACAGAAAAAAACTTCATGTGCTTGCGCGCGCTCGCGTAAAAAAGCGTCGCGTACGAAAGGATGTAATAAACCCAGTCCGGCACATTGTCCGCGATCGCGCGCGGCGACACGTAAATATTGACCCACTTCTTCATATACTTCTGAAGCGTCAGATGCGTGGAAAAAGCCCCGTCTAGCAAGACCGCTTTGACAAACGGACTGGGCGCTCCGGCGGCCGCGATCGTCGCGCCTTTGGACACGCCGAACAGGATGACATCGTAATTGCGCTTATGCACCGCGACCCAGGAGAGAACACTCTCGAGACATCTCAGGTCACGGGTGGAAGGCCATTGATAAAGCTCGTCCTTCGGGGCAGCGCCGGCCGAGAGCGCCACCGGCTTAAAGTTGAACGTCAGCACATCGATGCCGTCATCCGGCAAAAAGGACCCGTGCTTGTACCAGCTATTGAGGTCGGCGCCGGTCTCGTGACAAAACACCACGAGTTTGCGGCCCGGCTGCCGCGCCTTAACGTACTGTGCTTGAATCGCGTTGCGCGTGTTGAACGGGATCTGAAAGTTTCGAATTTTGAGACTTGATGGTGGCCGAAGATCCGCCGGCACTTGAATCCGCGGCACTTCAAACGCGTTGCGCTCGATGACCGGAATGTAACGAAAAATCATCACCGCACCGACCAGGATCAGCACCACCACCGAAGCCGCCGCCGATAATAAAACAGTGATCATACTTAGACTTTTCCGACGATGAGCACGATGTTCTGCCCGCCGAAGCCGAAGGAGTTTGACGCGGCGATCCGCACGGTCTTGCGGCGAGCTTCGTTGGGAACATAATCCAGATCGCAATCCGGATCCTTGTGGCGGTAATTGATCGTGGGAGGCACGATGCCGTCGCGTATCGCCAAAAGGCAAAACTCCAATTCCACCGCGCCGGCCGAAGCGATGAGATGTCCCGTCATGGACTTGGTTGAGCTGACAGCCAGTTTATAAGCGTGATCCCCGAAGGCCTTCTTGATCGCAAGCGTCTCAACGGCATCATTGACCTTGGTGGAAGTGCCGTGCGCGTTGAGATAATCCACGTCTTCAAGGCGTATTCCCGCTTCTTTGACTGCCTGTAGGATTGCCGCTGATGCTCCGACCGCTTCAGGATGAGAATCCGTGAGCCGGTACGCGTCAGCGGTCGTTCCGTAGCCCAGAAGTTCGCCATAGATTCTGGCGCCGCGCGCCCGCGCGTGTTCATATTCTTCCAGCACCACGGCAGCCGATCCTTCCGACAGGACAAAGCCGCTGCGGGTCTCGTCAAAGGGGCGTGACGCGGTCTCGGGGGAATCATTGTTCATGGAAAGGGTGGTTAGGAGGCAGAAGCCCGCCACGCCAAACGGATGTATCATTGAATGGGATCCGCCGGACAAACAGACATCGGCTTCTCCCCGGCGGATGATCTCCGAGGCCTCGCCAATTGCCTGAGCCGAAGCGGCGCAAGCCGTTAGAGAGTTGCACGCGGGCCCACCGATCCTAAAATGCCTGACCAGATGCCGCAACGCGGAGGCCGGTTCCTTCTCTTCCTCGAGCGCGGCTCCGCCGGCAACGGCACGGATCTTCAGATAATCTTTGACGTCGAACCCGTTGGGAGTTTTCTCAAATGCGGCGTGGAAGGACTTCGAAAGGTAATCCACCGGAACCGCGCTGTCGCCTGCCGCGAAGTAACAGGCCCGCCGCAACGGATCAGTGTTGTCAAAGGACAAGCCGGAATCCTTCACCGCTTCTTCGCAGGCCGTGATCGCGAATTGCGTGTTGAGCATGGCATTCTTGAGCGCCGGATGACGCTGGATGACGGGACTGAAGTCAAAGCCCTTAACCTCCCCCGCGATCTGGGATGGAAACCCGCTCGGATCAAAATGCGTGATACGCCGAATGCCCGACTTGCCGGCCGTAACCCCTTGCCATGTGGACGGAAGATCGTTGCCCATCGGCGTGATCGCGCCCATACCGGTGATCACTACGCGCTTACGCATTGCGAGCCTCCCCGGGGGCAGTCAAAACAATCGATTGATGCGCCAGACCAGATTCAAAATGGTTCACAAGTATCCGCCGCACCGGTTGGTTGTCCGCCGCGGAAGTGAGCTTAAAACTTGGCAACAAATTATTGCCCGACATGATGGACGGAACTGCCCGTCCGGCCTGCAGACTCATCGCCGCGAGCGCCACTTCCACAGGAGCCGCGGAATATCCCAGGAATCCTGTCAGCCCCTTCGTCACAGCCAGCCGCGGTTTCGCTTCACCTGCAGTGCCAAAAATTTCGTTAATAGCGGATGCTTCCGCCTGGTCTTCCGCCTGAATTCCCCGCGCGCTCACATGGACGACGTCGATCTCGGAGGGATTGAGTCCCGAGCGGCGCAGCGCCTCCCGCATGGAATGCGCCATGCGCTCCGCCAAACCCTTCACGCTTCCGTCCGAAAAATCTCCGCCCGAAAAGAATCCCGCGAGTTCCGCCAACGGCTTGGCGCCCCTCCCCTGAGCGTGTTCAAGCGATTCGAGCACCAACACCGTTCCGCCCTCACCCGGCACGAGGCCCGCGGAACGGTCAGAAAAAACAGGATAATCGGATGGCGCGCCGTCCGTTGCCTTGCTCAGCTCATTGCGGGCGTCGTACCGCAGAAGACCCGCGCCGTACACGCGGCATTCAGATCCGCCGCAAAACATGAGATCCGCCGTTCCGCGGTCGATCACCCGGAGCGATTCTTCGATGCTGGCCATGGAGCCCGATCCATCCGCGGTGATGGTGTTCGACGGCCCCTGCAAATTATGCGCGATGGTGATGTGACAAGCCGGCATATTGGGAAGATACTTGAGCAGCCACAATGGAAAAAGCCGCCCCATTCCCGACGCGCCAAAGTTGATCACGTCGAACGTCGCGTCCGGCCGTGTGGACTCGCGAAAGCTATCGGCCAATTCTTCGGGATCATGTTCAAAAATTCCGGCGCCGATGCAAAC
>JAGOUK010000098.1:0-3011 GCA_018061225.1 Candidatus Omnitrophota bacterium
GAACGGCCATGACCCCGGAAGTCCATCGCCACAACATCGTATCGGCGGCGCAGCCCCCGGATGATGCGGCGGTAAGTGGGCGTTCCCTTGCTTTGAAAAAACCCCGGCGCCACGATCACCGCGTCATTATTTCCGGAAAAATGGTGATCGATCGCGATATGCGCGCCGTCGTCCGTGCGCAGCAAAAGCTCCCGATGATTCATGAGCGCGTCAGCCATGGCGGGGAGCCTCACAGGCCAGCCACTTGCGCGGGATGCCGACATTGGTGCAGACCGAGCGGGTGATAAGATTCGCTCCCGCCCAGGACAGATCCAGCGCCAGGAGGGCTGTCGTCAGATCATGTTTGCGTCCGATCCACGGCAAGAACAGCCATCCCATCAGCGAAAAGCATGTGAACGCGAATATGGTGATCACGAGCGCGCCGACCGTCTCGGTGCCGGCCCCCGGGACATGCAGCGCGCAGGCAAAAGCGGCCTGATTCCAGAGGATGGTGATGATGAGCCGGGCGCGTTCACGGCCCTGCTTAAGCGCGCCGATATTTTTGAAAGTGAAAATGCGGAACTGATAGCCGTCGATGAAGCGCGAGAGCTCGGTCCGAGAAAGGTACATGAAGACCAGGATCGCCGTAAAAACCGTCATGGCGGCCATTTCTCCACCCGCGCGGCCCGCCGCATGAACGGCGGTCATGAATGCCGGCAGCAACAGGGCCTGCGCGCCGACGCCGCGGGCCCACGAAGCGATAAATTTGCGGAGGCCGTGGCGAACGCGGCCAAATCGGCGCCCGGTGATGTGGCTCAAGATATCAAAAGGGAGTGTGTAGAGGGCGGATGCGGCGACAAGCGCCATGGACACGCCGAAGCACACGCCGATTCCGGCGCGGCTGCCGAGCTCGGCGAACCGCTGGGGGATTTCATGGATCAGGGCCAATCCGGTGAGGGTGAAGATTCCTCCCGCGCAGCCGATCCCGAGTCCTTTTCTGATCCATGCGTAAGTGCTCATCCTCTTCTTCCTCCGTTGAGACAGAGCATACGCTTGGAAGAGGGGGTTCACAACGGCCTAAATACGGCTATAAAACACCTATATAATTTAGGTGTATATTAGGAAGAGGATAGAATGACTATCGACTTATATAGGGGGATGTTTTGGCCGATGATTCGATGTCAGAATCACGCCGCAAGCGAACGTAAAAAAGTCGCCAGATTAACCTGGCTGCGCGAAATACGGAGTTTCTTCCGGATGGTGTTGCGCTGGTTTTCGATCGTGGCGGGAGAGGACTTGAGGAGCTGAGAGATTTCTTTGGTCCCGAGTCCGTTCTTAATGAGATTGCAGATCTCGATCTCGCGGGGGGAGAGCCGGTACAGGGGCCGGCTCAGCCGTTCTCCGAACGGGGACGTGAGATCCTTGAGATTAGCCTCGAGCGCGGCCAGGGCCTTCTGATGCTCGCGGCCCGCGCCGCGGTTGAGCTTGGTGATGAGCGGCAGGATCAGCCGGTCCACATTGACCAGGATCTGATCGCGAAGAGATTTTTTTTCGAGTTCCAGCTGGCCGAGGACTTCGTTGAGCGCGGTGTTTTTGCGGGCGAGTTCGTCGGTGCGCTCATTGACGGTTTTTTCCAGATCGCGCTGATAGGTCTCAAGCGTTTCTTTGGCAGCGAGCTGCGCGGTGACGTCGGTCTGGATACCAATGTAATGGGTGAGATGATTTTGGTCATCAAAGACCGGGGCGAGGCGCAGCTCGTTGCGGAAGCGCGTGCCGTCTTTGCGGTAATTGACGAGGACCACTTCGCAGCTTTTGCGTTCCTTGATCGCCTTGCGGACCGTTTTGAGTTCCGGCTGATGGGGATCAGCGCCCTGCAGGAATCGGCAGTTGCGGCCCAGCGATTCCGCGGGCGTGTAGCCGGTGATGGTTTGGAACGCTTTGCTGACGTAAATCAACGGGAAGTCCGGTTTCTTCGCGTCGGCGATCACGATCGCGCAGGACGCCGCGTTGAGCGCGGCGGCGAGGGCCGAGGGCTTGAGCTGTAAGAGCGCGGCGGTGAGCGGGTCACGGGGTTTCATCGGTGTCTATTGTCCGTCCGGGGCGGGCAAAGTCAAGGCTGGGCTTTGCCTAGAATTGACACGTCCGTAACACGATGGATAAACGCTTCCGGTATCCTGAGATCTATAAAGAAGTAAGAAACAAGCGGGCGAGGAGCCCGCAAACAGGAGGATACATGAGAACCTCGGAAGAATTGATCGCGGCGATGCGGGAACACCGGCAGCACTTCATGGACGTGCTTTTTTGGCTGGAGCGGACGGAGCGGCTGCGGCCCAACGACTTGAAGGTCTGCGGCGAACTCTTGGCCGTGCTTGAGAAAGAGCTGAACGGTATCCGCAAGATCGCCCGTGAGTGTAAGGCCGCGCCCGAAGAATCGCTGCGCGTTCTGCACGTCGTCCGGAAGGATTAAATTGGCTCTGGTCTAACCCGTCCCTTTTTGTCAAAATGGAACCCGGTCCGGTGGAGGATTCGGTGGAGGGTTGACCATGAAGCTGACGCGCCTAAATGAATTGATCGAGGACGGGGAAGTCGTTAAGGGGACCTGGGAGCTGCTCCCGGGACACGCGCTCGGATACCGCGGACGGGACAAGGACGAGGAGTATCGGCTCAAGGCGCCGATCATCGCGGTGGAGCCGGACGCGATCGTGGCCGCGGCCACGGTGCGGCAGGATGATCAGACGGTGGTCACGAGTATTCTTAAGATCACCGGCCGGTGGAAGACGGATGGAAAAAATCGCCTGGTCTTTGAAGCCGAACGCGCCTTGGGAAAAACGGACCGCCTGACACTCACCGGCACCTGGAAGCTCAACGCAAAGAACGAGATCGTTTACTCTTACCGCTCCGCACCCCGCGACCGCGTTCATCAGCTCGTCTTCAGAGGCGCCTGGGAGCTCACTCAAAAAAATCAGATCACCTACGTGCTGGAAGCCGATACGGATTCCGCCTTTCGATTCCGCGGGGCTTTTCAAACGCCG
>JAGOUK010000098.1:3111-5659 GCA_018061225.1 Candidatus Omnitrophota bacterium
CCGCGACCGCGTTCATCAGCTCGTCTTCAGAGGCGCCTGGGAGCTCACTCAAAAAAATCAGATCACCTACGTGCTGGAAGCCGATACGGATTCCGCCTTTCGATTCCGCGGGGCTTTTCAAACGCCGAGCATTCTCGCTAAGAGCGGGGAGATTCGCTTTGTCATCGGCGCGGAGGCGGCTGGTAAGGCGGCGGCCTTGCGGAGGCGCGGTGCCGGACGGACGCGCGCGGCGGGCAAAGGCGTTCAGACTGTCACATTTTTTGGCTCGTGGAAGTTTGGGCGGGACTTTGCGCTCAAGTTCGAACTCGACGAGGGCCCCGGCCGCCGCAAACGTGTCTTTAAATTTGGCGGGGATTGGACTTATCTAAAAGGCCGCACACTTTCTGCGAATCTTCGGAACGAACGGGGTAAACAGCTGGGCTTCGAGCTGCTCTGGACCCGATCGTTCGCGCTTGCGCGCGGAGACGGAGAAATATTTGCCAGAATCGAGCGGACTGCCGCTGAAACGGCCGGAGAAGCCGGTGCTCGGCTGCGGTGGTGAGGGCTGACGGGCCGGTCAGCCCGCTCCTTGCGGGTGTATAATCAAAAGATAAGCTGACAACGCCAAAATTTTAATAAGAATCGAGGTTCCTTGATGTCTTCCCGCCCAGAGATTAATTCAGATTTAACCGCCAATTCCCATCTCATCAAATGGGTGCGCGAATCCGCCGAACTCTGCAATCCCGACCGCATTCACTGGTGTGACGGCTCCGCGGACGAAAAGCACGCGCTCGAGGATTTTGCCGTCGCCGAGGGAATTCTCGAACGGCTGAACCAGTCCAGGCATCCCGGCAGTTTTTATCACCGTTCGAAGCAGAACGACGTCGCCCGCACCGAGCAGCTCACCTTCATCTGCACTTCCTCAGCCGAAGACACCGGGCCCACCAACAACTGGATGGCCCCCGCCGAAGCGTACGCCAAATGCGCCGACATCGCGCGCGGCTCGATGAAGGGGCGGACGATGTATGTGATTCCTTTTATTATGGGTCCGGCGCAGTCGCCGTTTAGCAAAGTCGGCGTGCAGCTGACGGATTCGGTTTATGTGGCGTTGAGCATGCGCGTCATGGCGCGGATGGGCAAGATCGCGCTCGATCAACTCGGCAAGTCAGACGACTTCACCCGATGCTTTCACGCGATGGCCGAGCTCGACGACAAAAAACGCCTGGTCTGCCACTTTCCTGAAGACAACGCGGTCTGGAGCGTCGGTTCAGCATACGGCGGCAACGCGTTGCTGGGCAAAAAGTGTCTCGCCCTCCGCATCGCGTCGTTTCTCGGCCGCCGCGAAGGCTGGCTGGCGGAGCATATGCTGATTTTGGGTATCCGCAATCCGGAGGGGAAGACCCACTATGTCTGCGCCGCTTTTCCCAGTCAGTGCGGCAAGACTAATCTGGCCATGATACGTCCGCCGGCCGCCATGAAGGGCTATGAGACTTTCACCGTCGGCGATGATATCGCCTGGCTGCGCATCGGACCGGACGGGCGGCTGTGGGCCGTGAACCCCGAGGCCGGTTTTTTTGGCGTCGCGCCCGGGACGGGTCCGGCCACCAATCCGGTGGCGCTCGCGACAGTGCAATCCAACACGATCTTCACCAATGTGGCTATGACGCCGGACAAGGATGTGTGGTGGGAAGGTCTCGGCGACCCTCCCGCGCAGGCGACGGATTGGAAGGGCAATCCCTGGACTCCGGCATCTAAGGAAAAGGCAGCGCATCCCAATTCGCGTTTCACGGCCCCGACATCACAGTGCCCGACCCTGAGCCCCGAGTGGGAAAATCCCAAAGGCGTGCCCATCTCGGCAATCATCTTCGGCGGTCGACGCGCGCATGTTGATCCGCTGGTTTATGAGACTTTTGACTGGGCGCACGGGGTTTACACGGGTGCCACGATGGGTTCGGAGACCACGGCCGCCGCGACCGGGCAGGTGGGTGTCGTTCGGCGTGATCCCATGGCCATGCGGCCATTCATCGGCTATCACGCGGGCGATTACTTCCGGCATTGGCTCGAAATGGGCCGGGCTGCCGCGAAGCCGCCGAAGATCTTTCACGTTAATTGGTTCGAGGTGGACCCGGCGGGGAAGATCATCTGGCCCGGGTTCGGCGACAATCTCCGCGTGCTTGATTGGATCCTGCGCCGCGTCGACGGCACCGTGGATGCCAAAACGACGCCGATCGGCAATCTCCCGCACGCGAAGGATCTAAATCTGCAAGGTCTGAACTTAAGCGATGCTAATCTGGCCGAGATTCTCGACGTGGACGGCGAAGGCTGGCTTAAAGAGGTCGCGGATCAGGACAACTTTTTTCGCCAGATCGGCTCCCGCCTCCCGGCGGAGCTCCTCCAAGAACAAAAAAATCTAAAGGCCCGTTTGGACGATTTTAGGATATAATATCGCCTCGCCCGGAAGCCCTTCCGGGATAGAAGCCCTTTTGCAGGAGTGGCGGAATTGGCATACGCGCATGACTAAGGATCATGTTCCTTACGGATTGAGGGTTCAAATCCCTCCTCCTGCACA
>JAGOUK010000003.1 GCA_018061225.1 Candidatus Omnitrophota bacterium
TGGGTCAAAGCTTCCGACTGGCCAATCCACGCGAGAACATCCGCAAACTCTTCGAAATTCTAAGGGTTGAGCGGATCATTCCGATCGATCATTAAAGACCTGCTGGTCAACGGCCGGGAAGCATCCCAAACAGCTTCATGAATTCAATTCTCCCTCTCACATATATTACATAAGATATATTATAGGACATTAGATGCCGGTGGAGAATTTACTCCATCCGGGCGTCTCAGTCACTAGATTCCTGGTTCTTGGTGATCCGTCTTGCGCTTTTATGGGCTTCGTCCTGTTTCAGGTAAAGCTTCACCGCATCCACAAGGATTTCGGAGCGGTATCTTTCTTGCTCTAGTGCAATCAGATCCACCCCCTTCAAAAGGTCTCTCGGTATTCGTAAAGTCACTAGCTGCGACCTCAGGAGTCGTTTTTTAGTCACATTATTCTCCCCATGTGTATGCTCTTTTGTAATACATATGTATGTTTCATTGTGAATGCGGGTGTGCGTATTATGTTCGCTCTAAAGGCCATATTCGTTGTTTTACTGGGTTATCTCGTACCGGCGGAGGGCGTGATTGTGGACGATGTTATGCGGCTTGGTTGAATCAATGCCGTATTTAAGGAACAGGTCTGTGATGGAGCTATCCGGATAGGCCATGTACTCGCGGTATTCGATCATCACCGTTCTGGGCTCCGGCGCTGGCCGGGCAATGAAGTGCTTTTTGAGCTGGCTCAAGACCGCCTTCGTGGGCCCGGCCTGATTGAGCGTATAAAAGTGAAAGTGTCGAACACCGTGGCTCATGAGGTCTTCAACCTGCCTGACCGCATAATCGACTCCAAAGCTTTCCATGGACGCGTCATCGGAGCCGTATTTGTCGATAGCTGCCGCAAGGTCGGTAGGAACGGTGCAGCGGGCCAACTCGATCATTTTCTGTATCATCCTGGCCTTGGTGACCATCATGACGCCGACCGATACCGGGACATCAACTCCCCGCTCCGAAAGGCCCTCACGGAAGTCATAAAAGGCCTGATTGTTAAAAAAGAGCTGGGTGATGATTCCGTCTGCCCCTTTTTTGACCTTTTGAGCGAGGTGATCCCAGTCCTTTGCCATCGTCGGAGATTCTGGGTGGCCTTCCGGGCATCCCGCCACCAGAAGGCTAATGTCGCTTTTGCCGCCATCCGGCTTTGACCGAACATACTCGAGCAGCTCTGAAGCATACCTAAAACCGTCTTGAGGCACCGCGGCGGTCGCGTCGGCCTGTCCATGCGGCCGGTCCCCTCGCAGGACCAAAAGATTATGGATGCCGGTACCAGAAAATTTCATCAAAAATTCGTCCGCTTGAGCCCTTGTCATTCCCAGTGTCGTGAAGTGGGCAAGCGTCAAAAGGCCCATTCCGTGAATCAGATGAGAGACTACGTCTATGGAGTTTCGAATGGTGCTTCCACCGGCGCCCCAGGTCACGCTGCAAAAGGCGGGATGATAAGCGAACTTGAGATCGGCAACGACTTCGTAGAGCTTTTCGGCGTTGCTTTTATCTTTAGGTGGGAAAAACTCGTAGGAGATGCAGGTGCCCGGCTGCCTCAGAACATCTCCGACCAATGGAGCCGCTTCGTGTGTCATGAGTCTGCAGGTCCCGAGCCCAGGCTAGCGAAGGCCCCGGTGTATCATGTACTTTTCAAGCCGCCGCAAGCCTTCCTTGATCTTACTCACATCAAGTGCGTAGCTGAACCTCACCCGCCCCGGAGCTCCGAACCATGCACCGTCATAAGTGATGATGCGGTGATCGTAAAAGAGGTCATTGACCACTCGGTTGGAATCCTTGAATTTTGGAAATACGTAGAAAGCGCCTTCCGGTTTCCAAAGGTCAAGACCGAGGTCCACGAGCCCCTGGTAAATCAAATTGCGTCGTTCTTTCCAGATTTTGACCTGAGTTTGCGCGTAGCTTTTTGGAACCTTGGTGGCGGCATAGGCCATTTCCTGACCGAGAATATTGGTGTTCATCGAAAGATGCGTCTTGTACGCGATGCAAGTCTCCAGCACCTCCGGGTCGGTCGAAAAAAGATAGCCCACCCGCAACCCGCACATCGCAAAAGTCTTCGAGAATGAGTTGATCGTGATGATGTGATCGCCTTTGAAGAAGTAGTTTTCGCGCTCGTAAATCAAATCTTTGTACACTTCGTCCGAAACGATGTAAATTCCCATCTGCCGGGTGATTTTTTCAATCTCCCGCAACACGGGTATTTCTTGAATGCTGCCCGTCGGGTTCGATGGCGAATTGATCATCACGGCACAGCACCCTTTAAGATTTTTCTTAAAGTTATCCAAATCAATCTTACCGTCCACCAAATCGTAATAATTGGCCTTGAGATTGGCGTAGCGGACATTGTGCGGATAAGAATAATAATAAGGTCTCGGCAGAAGAACGCGTTTGCCTTTATTGGCCAGGAATCTAAAGACGAGCGTAATCGCCTCGCTGGCGCCGTTGGTGATTAAAAACTGATCGGCATTCGAGTGCGGGTACTGCTTGGCCAAAGCTTCGCGGAGCTGACTCTGCCCTTGCACCAATCCGTATTTGAAGGCCTTAAACTTGGGAAGAATCTTAAAGATCTGGCTCGGCGGTGGCAGGTCCGGCTGGCCTGATCCAAAGGATATGAGGTCTTTGCCGTCGCCTTTTCCAATAAAAAAACTGGGAGAATTGATCACCTTGCGGTTGGATTTCATTGGGGTTCTCACTATATTCGCGGGAGGCCGTTAGGGTTTGGCGCGTTCTTGAAGGTCTTCGAGCGTGGTTTTGAGGGCGGCTCGTGTTGTCTGCAGCCGCTCTTCCGTCGAGGCGAGTGCCTGGGCTTTTTCAACATAAGCCGCCTTCAGGGCGGCCAGTTCGGAAGCTAGCCGCTGGCATTCATCCGCGTGCTCGCGGCTCGAACGTTCCAATTGGGACCGCAGATCCAAACGGGCATTCTCCGCGGCCTGAAGATCGAGCGATGTCTTGTCGAGGCAGGATTGAAGTTCGGCAAGGCCGGTCTCAAGACCGTGAACCGCCTTTGTCTGCATCTGCTCTACACCGATCAAAGTTTCTATCTGAGCTTTGGCCGATATCAACTCAGCGCGGGCGGCCGAGAGTTCCCTTTGCGAGATCCAAAGCTCGGTCTCCCGCCCTTCCAGTTGAGTCGAAACCGCCTTGAGCTCTTCGCCGCGGGCCTCCATATCCAACGAATGCTGCGTGAGGGCTTGCCCGAGCTGCGTGCGCAGACTCAGAACCGCCTGAGACTGGGCCCGCAGCGATTCCTGGAGCCGTTCAGCCGCCTGTTCATATCGAGCAGCCTCGGAGGATCGTAATTCCGCCAGATTCTCGAAGTTTCGCCGGAGTTCTGACAATGATTCATCCAAAGCATTTTTTTCATGCTCAAGAACGGCTTTGTAGCTCATGAGCCGCTCGTATTCGCTTTGCAGTGACTGGTGACGGTTGTCAAGATCAGCCTCGGCACGGCGCGAAGCATTCAGCTGCTCCATGAGTTTCTGATTGTCAGATGTTAGAACTTGATTTGAGTCGGATTGACGCTGCAGCGCGGTTTGATAATCAGTCAACTCAAGTTTCAATTGCTCGGAGAAATGCTCGACATCCGCTTGCTTGGAGCGTAATCCTTCCAACTCAATACGGTACATTTCCCGTTCGTTATCCAAAATTTGGCTTATTTTTTCTGCCTCGAGTGACTGCGCCGTCAAATCAGCTTCAACATTTGAAAGCTGAAGAGAAAGAGCTTCGCGTTCCTCCAGCCGGTCCGCGGCGACTCTCTCAGCTTCCGCCAGCTTGTGGCGGAGCTCCTCGATCTGTTTGCGGGCGGATTCCTGTTCCGCCAGAGCGGCCTCATTCACAGCCTGGCCCTGAGCCCGGGCCGCATCAAGCATGCTCTCAATCTGAATCAGTCGAGCTTCAGCATCCGCCAACCGCTTGGCCAATGAATCCCGCTCTCCAAGACGCTTGCTCAGCTCCCCCGAAACTTCTGTTAATTTGACATTGAGTATCTCAATCTGGGCGTTTGCGGTATGCATTTCGTCCCGCGCCATCTGATGCTGCTGGGAATGCTCGGCAATCCGCTCTTTTAAAGCTTCCTCGGATTTCGCCAGAAGAGATTTTAGAGAGCTCAGTTCTTCGGCCTGAGAAAGGACCCTCTCCTCAAATTCGATGTTCAATCTCTGCACCGCATCCGCTCCGGAGCGCAATGTCGACTCGGTGCCCTGCAGCCCCTCGATTTGTTGGCGCAGCCCTTCCAGCGCGCGGGCTTGCTCCGCGACTCTTGCGGTCAAACGGCCATTTTCTTCCAATAGCCTTTGGCGCTCCCCATGGCTCTGGGCCTGGTCGCCGCGAAGCGCATCAGCGCTCGTTTCCAGGTCTGAGTGGGCCTTAAAAAGACGTTCGTTCTGAGCCTGTAATTCATTCGCCCGCTGAATCAGTTGATCTAAAAGTTCTGAATCATTGATAGATCCGGAATTATCCGTGTCCGGTAAACGCCCGATGATGGTGATATCGTTGTCAGCGGCTTCATCCCGCGACCAGCGAGAGGAAGAAGCAGAAATATCCTGCAGCGATCCTCCGCGAGCCTTGTACCATTCGTATAATCGGGCCGCAACAGGATCTTCGGCGCCGGGATCCTTCAGGTCGTCCGAATTACCGGCGGCGACAAAACTCTCAAACCAAGCTTGTCTTGACCGCATGAGTTCTGAACAGCTGTCAATTTCTCTGGCGACATCCGAGAGCGGTCCGGAATCTCCGGCGGATCCGACCGGCTGATGCGGCCGTCTTCCCGAGCGAATCGCCGCCAAAGCCGCTGCCAGTTTTCGCGCCGGCTCGTCGACATATTTGGCCGCGAATGTCCAAACCAGGAACAGGGCGAAGATGGCCGCCAAAATACCGGCGGCCAGCGCATTGCGCTGAGCCTTTTGGACTTTTTCATTAAAAAAGCCCCGATAATCCGCCAAAAGTTTTGTTGCCGCGGCGTGAAATTCTGCTGAACTATCTGAAAGTCCCTTCAGCTGAATCGACCGCTCGACGTCTTCATTGGAGAGCATTAAGAACTGATTCGAAACTGCTGTGAACCGCTCGATCGCGGTTTTTTGCTGCTCCAAATTAAAGACCACGTCCGCATTCGTCGGCGCGGGTACCGCGATGGTGGACCCTCCGTCGATCCGCAGCGATCCGCCTTCAGTCAAAATTCGCGCTGTTTCATATAAACGCAGCCGTGTCGCCTGATAATCCGCCGGGATGCCGTGCGCGACGAATAGCACCTCTTTAATATGCTGCTGTATCAGCATGCGCTGTCTTTCCGCGAGCTCGACCGCAACCGCGTTCACGTCCCACCAGGATACTCCGGAGTTCAAATGTTGATCATAGGTTTTCACCACCGCATCCCCCGCCGCCTGAAGCTCAAGACTCTGGCGGTAGAGCTCATCAAACAGTTCCTGCCGGTGTTGGCTCAGGAGCCGAGACTCCATGAATTCATTGGATTGAAGAACAATTTTTTTTCGGAGATCGCTCAAATGCTGCAACGCCGAGCTAAACTTCGCCGCGCCCATTGGCGGCTGCACGCGCTGCTCCTCCAAACCTTCAACACCATCAATGTCCGTCGGCACCGCTCCACCATGCGTTAAAACAGTGAGTGTTTTCTGCCATATTTCCGCGGTCCTCTCGTAATTGACGGGCACCCCGGATGAGGCCAGAAGAATTTCTTTCGCATAGCGTTGATTGAGAACCCGTTGGAGCTGAGCGGCCTCAAACAAAGAATGCGCGCCAACAAGCTGCATAAGCGCGAATGAAAGATATATGCCGATCAAAAAGCCCGCGGCGAGAATCAGTGTTTGCAGCCTGATCAACCGAGAGCCCAACGAAACAGAGTGAGATGCCGGCTGTTTATTCGGATTTGGGGAAAAGTTTCTTGTCGCTGCTGACGAGGAAGGGCGGGAAAATTTTTTTGTATCGGTATTGGTTTCCACGGGTTTAAAGGAATCTCCAGACTGTTTACTGTCAGTTATTACCGTTTTATCCGTGTTATCCATTTGTGATTAATATAATCTTTGTTCCCGTGAATAACAATCAAAATTTGACAGCTGATCAGGATCGTAAAAAATATATTTACTAACTATTGAATTATTGTGATTACTAATGTATACGTTTGATTAACTGGAGATGCTTTTAGCAACTTATGATTAACCTAAAATTGAATTTCGCGAAAATCATGGCCGCAGGATGTGCACTGGCCCTCTGTCTCGTGGGCCCCCGCGCTGTCGTTGCCTCGCCGCTTGAAATTGAAATCGCGGTCCGAATTCCCGGGCCGTCACTAGTCATTCAACACCCCCTCAATTTATCGATCGACGAACGTCTGTCGGCTCAACAAATTGAGTGGGATCTGAGACTCACTTCTCAGGTGCGCGCTTTGGATGGTTCCAAAAAGAACAGCGATTCGACCTCTCTCAAATCGAACCCCCTGCCCACCCTCTCGGCTTTTCTCTCCGACGCCTACCAAGCCGTCAGCTCTTAAGCCGCAACCGACTTAATCCGCGTCTTAAGCGCGCTTTTCGATTGGAATGTATGAGTTGATCGTTGGACCGGTGTAAATTTGCCGGGGTCTTGCGATTTTGAGTCCTGGCGCCATCAACATTTCTCGCCAATTCGCGATCCAGCCCGGCATGCGGCCGATCGCGAACATGACGGTGAACATATTGATCGGAATTCCAATCGCGCGCAGAATGATCCCGCTGTAAAAATCCACATTGGGATAAAGTTTGCGTTCGATGAAATACGGATCCTGAAGCGCCGTAGCCTCCAGCTCCTTGGCCAGGTCCAGGAGAGGGTCCTGAATTCCCATTTTGGTTAGTATTTTGTCGCAGGCATTCTTGAGAATTTTGGCCCGAGGATCAAAATTCTTATAAACGCGGTGTCCGAATCCCATGAGGCGGGATCCTGCTTTTTTGTCCTTCACTTGCGTCACAAAGGACTTGATATCCGTTCCTTCGGTGTGCAGCTGAGTGAGCATCTCGATGACCGCTTGATTCGCCCCGCCGTGCAGAGGACCCCACAGAGCGCAAATCCCGGATGAAATCGACGCATAGAGATTTGCCTGACTCGACCCGACCATACGGACCGTGGAAGTGCTGCAGTTCTGCTCGTGGTCGGCATGCAGCACGAGTATCATCTCCAGAGCCCGGACCACGTCCGCATCCAATTGATACGGCTCCGCGGGAACCGCGAACATCATATTCAAGAAATTCTCAACATACGACAGACGGTTCAACGGCCCGATGAAGGGCTGGCCCATTGATTTTTTATGTGAAAACGCTGCGATGGTGCTGACCTTTGAGAGGATACGGATGATGTTCATGTCCGCGTGCTTCAGGCCCGGCTCCAACGAATCCGGATAGTAGCTTGAGAGTGAACAAATCATGGACGAAAGGATCGACATGGGATGGGCCGTCACGGGATAACCGGTGAAGAACCGCTTCATGTCCTCGTGGATCATGGAGTGGTGCGTGATTTGGTTCGAGAACTCGGTCAATTCCTTTTGCGTCGGAAGATTTCCGTACGTGAGCAAATAGGACACTTCCAAAAAAGTGGACTTTTCGGCAAGCTCTTCGATCGGAATCCCGCGGTACCTCAGAATCCCCTTGTCGCCGTCGATGTAGGTGATCGAACTCAGGCAGGAGCCGCTATTCGCGTATCCGGGATCCAGAGTAATGGCGCCGGATGCCGCCCGCAAATTAGTGATGTCGATCCCCCGCTCCCCCTCGGAACCCTCGTGAACCGGAAGCTTAATAACCTGGTTGTCGGGTAAACGGAGCTCGGCATCACCGATGATTTTGCTGGAAGACATAGGACCTTTTTCCCTTCTTGCTCAAAAAACGAGTTGATCGATGGAAATATTATACTTGATGGCGGGCGGAAATGTTCAGGAAGAAACCCAAACTCGTGCGACGGGAAAGATTCTAGAACTTGAGTTCTTGATTCGATGTGTCCTGCGTGACAAAGCAAACGCCGATATTGTAGGCATCATTCGCCGGATCCTGTTCGAGCCGCACCACGCGGCCCAAGACCCCCTTTTGATAAACCACGGCGCGCTTTTCAATTTCTTTGCAGATTTGGAGCGTGCGAAGGTCCATGTCCATCCAAACGATGCTGGCGATTTTTGGCAATACTGAGGAGGAAAAGAGGATGCCGGTTTCGCTCACATTGGCAGTTGTCCCCAGGCGCACCGGACCCTCATCCGCTCCCTCCAGCATCTTAAACTTGACCGGATGACGGAAGTCGAGACGAAAATACTCGCGACGATCCTGTCCTTGTTTATCAGCCGTCTTGCGGGATTCAGATTTCATAAATGCCTCCATCGCGAAGTATATAGCTGGCCGGGTGTCATTTCAAGAGACACAAAAAATATAATCGGATGTGAACTAGAAAAGGTCTGTTTCTTGCGCGTAGGTGTGGCGGCATTCTTTGCAAAACGTGAACCCGGCCGCCTTGGCCGATACGCTAGAATCGAATCGCTGGAGATGCGCCTTCGGCACTCGATCCAGCGCGTCGCACCCCGCAAAGTGATACTTGTGCGTCATCTGGTCGCCGATAAAGACAAAACTCCGGTCGATTTTATTTTCGTATTCCCATAAACCGCTGCCGTCCCGGCGCGCATGCGTGGAGGCCCGCCTCAATTCTTCTGCATGCTGCAAATTTGGCGGAACGACCAAAAGCTTCGCGTATCCCGACTCGATCATTTTGAGGTTCACAAAAGTGCCGTCTTCCAAATACACAAAGCCTTGGTAGACTCCATCCTGATTTTTGATCTGAGAACCGAATTCGACGCGGATGCGTTTCCCTAGAATCAGTTCACGATTGAATGCGGCCGATTGGTTCCCATACTCTCTGACCCTGGGGTCCTCATGCGTGAGCGGCGGCGCCGCGATGGACGAGTAGGCCAAGAGAGTTCCCGTATCCAGCCGAAAGGTGTCCCCCGTGAGAACTTCGGCCACCGTGTAGTAGCGGGGCTGCTGGGTAACGGGCGCAGGATCCGTCGCGGCAAAAGCTGACGCCGACAAGAAGATGCCGCCGACAAACACGGCGATAAGCGCAAAAGGTTTATTCAGAATCTTGGAGGATTTCAAGCGTATGCTCCGCATCCTTGGTCTTCAGCACCAGCATCGCCGTATCCAGATTGGGATTGGCCGTGCAATACGCGTACTCAATATTGTCATCAGCGCGCGCCAGGGTGGACGAAATCCTGCCCAGAGAACCAGCCTCATTCGAGATGTCCACGATCACCACTTTTTGACTGATGATGTACAACCCTTCTTCTTCAAGGAGGATGAGCGCCTTGGTGGGGTTGTCGGCGATCAGCCGGATAATGGAATGATCGACCGTGTCGTGAATCGACATCGAATAAATATTCACTCCGGTGCTGCCGAGGGCGTAGCAAATCTTGGCCATGCGGCCCGGTTTGTTCTCAGCAAAGACGGAGAGCTGGGTTTCGACGCGGCATCCAAATCGCATAGACTTATTTGTTCGAGCTCAAAAAATCGTCCCCAATAGCCCAATTGTCCCGACTCACCTCTTCGATGACAAGGTAAGTGGCCTTCTTGGGCTTGCCGGCCACTTTTAACAGCGTGTCCGAAAATTCTTTGGCGATCTGAGACTTCTGTTCCGGAGTGAGCTTCCCGCCCACCTGAAGATGTATGTATGGCATTCGACCTCCTTAATTAATTCTCTTAAGCGCCGACCGTCGACGCGGCCGCGGCCGTTTTGAGGCATTTGGCTTCCGCCTCCGCGACCACTCGACCAGAAGCATCGCGAGCTTCGGCTCGCGTGGTGACCAACCTTTTTTGTGCGGCCACAATCCAAGCCCTGATCCGAAGCGGTTCGCCAATCTTAGCCGCGTGCTTGAGGCGGACCGTGATCTCAACCGACACGGCCGGCATTCCCGCCAGCCAAACGGCATTGACCATGGCCTCATCCAGGACCAGCGACATAATCCCCCCGTGCAGAAGATCACGGTAACCCTGATGATCCTTGACCGGCATGTACTGGGCCTCAACCCCTTCTTCGGTCTTCGTGAAGCGCAACCTGAGGCCGATGGGATTTTTTTCGCCGCACCCGAAGCAGTGACGATCATCCTCTAGGTTCAGGGCCCCCGAAGA
Organism: Candidatus Omnitrophota bacterium; assembly: GCA_018061225.1. GTDB lineage: Bacteria > Omnitrophota > Gorgyraeia > 2-02-FULL-51-18 > JAGOUK01 > JAGOUK01. The sequence goes on from JAGOUK010000003.1 coordinate 10,166, forward strand.
AACGCCCGTCTGACCCTGCCCCATCATTATACCTCGCGGCGGCTCCGCGCGGACTTGCCGCGGGCTGCCCATTCATCCGCCGCTAGCAACGGCACGCCCGAGAGTATCTTGAGCAATTCCCGGTGCACCATGGGGTTAGCTGCCAACATATCGCCTCGCCGGATGCCGTCAGCGCCGCCGCGGAAGTCCGTGACTTTGCCGCCAGCTTCCTCAACAATGACCACAGCCGCCGCGATATCCCAGTCATGCAGGCCCATTTCCCAGAACCCGTCAAAACGCCCGCAGGCCGTGTAGCAAAGATCGATGGCCGCGGAGCCCATGCGCCGCACGCCCGCGCAGGCATGAAATACTTTACGGAAGGAGGCATTGTAGGGCTCGAAGCGGTCAGCCATGTGAAAAGCGAACCCCGTCGCCAAAAAGCCGTCCTTCACCCGATTGGCGGAGACACGGATGCGGCGGCCGTTCAAAAAGGCGCCATGCCCCTTGGCCGCATAGAACCACTCATCATGCAGCGGATCATAGACCACTCCGAGCACGTAGCGTCCGTTCTCTTCCAGACCGACAGAAATACAAAAAGCCGGGAGATGGTGAATAAAATTGGACGTTCCGTCGATCGGATCGATCACCCAGCGGCGCTCCGCGTCCACGGAGAGACCGTCCTCTTCGCACAAAAAACCGTAGGACGGAAAGACCCGGCTCAACTCCCGCACCAGAATATCCTGGGAACCTTTGTCCACCACCGTCACAAAGTCATTCTTGGACTTGGAGCTGATATCTCCGCCGGCCAACCGGCCGTAATGACGGCGGATGAGCTTGGCGGATTTTTGGACCGCGGCACGAACAGCTGAATAATGGCGCGCGGGTGACGTGAATTTTTGGGAAGACGGGGTCATGCGTGCACTCCGTGTTTTTTGAGCGCCCGTTTGAGTCCCGACGCATGTTTGAAGGTATGGACATGAACACCGTGGGCCGCCGCGGCGTCAGTGAAGTCTGAACGGTCGTCCGTGTAAAAGATCTCATGCTTCTTCGCCTTAGAAACAGCAAGGGCTCCGCGAAACATTTTGCGCTCCGGTTTGCGCGTTTTGATCTTGTATGAGAGAACGTGATGATGAAAATGCTTCATCACGGGATACGTCTTGGCAATATGGTCAAAATGAAGCTTATTGGTGTTTGAGACGAGGATGAGTCTGAATCCCCGCTTCCGAAGATCCCGGATAAGGCGGCTCACTTCCCGGTTCTCTTTGAAGATATCGTTCCAGATCTCGCCGAATTCCAAATAGGACAACCGCTTCCATTCAAAGTGTTTCTTGAGCATCCGGTACAGACGCATCGCGTTGACTTCCCCGGTATCGCAAGCAGCCTCAAGCCAAGGCCGCTCCTTAAAAAATCGGCGGATCGCCAGGACTTCGGTGCCGTGCCGGGACAGCCGCTTAAAGGCGGGGCCAAAATCAAACGGCAGGATCACGTTGCCAAGATCGAACCAGATGGTGCGGAGCTGGGTTTGTGGAAGTATTTTTGACAAGGCGTCATTATAACATAGGGGTTAGCGTGCCTTGAGATGCCGCTCTGTGCTACGATAGCGAATCTAAAAAATTATGACCACCACTCCAGCAGTACAAGTCGAAGGACTCCACAAGCATTACAAGGATCTGCACGCGCTCAAAGGAATTTCTTTTGAGGTGCAGGCCGGAGACTTTTTTGCATTCCTGGGCCCAAACGGCGCGGGCAAGACAACCACCCTGCAGTGCATCACGGGATTATCCAACTTTTCACAAGGCTCGATTCGCGTCTTCGGCCATGATGTCGTCAAAGACTATCGCGCCGCGCGGCGCCTCATCGGCCTCTGCGGTCAAGAGTTCAACTTTGATCCGTTTTTGGACATTTTTCAACTGCTTGTTTATCAAGCGGGTTACTTTGGCATGTCGGGCACGGAAGCGCAGGACCGCGCGGAACTCTTGCTAAAGCGCTTCAAGTTGTGGGAAAAGAAAAAGGGTGACTTCCGCGCCCTCTCCGGCGGCATGAAGCGGCGTCTTCTCATCTGCCGGGCTCTGGTGCACAATCCCAAAGTGCTCATTCTGGACGAGCCCACCGCCGGCGCGGACCTCGAATTGCGTCACCATATCTGGGAATATCTCAAAGAAATCAACGCGCAAGGAGCAACCATTCTTTTGACCACCCACTACATGGAAGAGGCAGAATCCCTGTCCAAAACGATCGCCATCATTCATCAGGGCTCCATCGCCCGCATCGGAGAAAAAACTGAAGTGCTCAAAGGCCGTTCTTTGGAACATGTCTTTTTGGAGTTGACCCGCAGTGAAGAATGATCCTGTCGTGACCGCCGCCGCGCCCAAAACATCCCGCTGGATAGGGCTCTGGTCTCTATCGAAGCGTGAGATCCTGCGCTACCTCATCGTCGCGCCGCAGACTCTCCTGCCGCCGGTAGTAACCTCATTCCTTTTCCTGTTTATCTTCGGGCTGTCCGTCGGTCAAAACGTGGAAGTGGGAACACACGCCTCCAGCTACGCGGCCTTCATCGTGCCGGGCCTCATCGCCATGCAATTAATCTCCGGATCGTTCGAAAACACCAGCTCGTCACTTTTCATTGCCCGCTGGCACAACCACATCCAGGAAGTGCTTCTGTCCCCGCTCTCCTACCTCGAAATGGTCCTGGGGCTTCTGGCGGGCGGCGTCAGCCGAGGCATCTTGAACGCGCTCGGCGTGTACTTGATTTCGCTCATCTTTGTTCCGGCGATGGTGGTCCATCCGCTTTACCTGCTCTACTTCGCCGTCGCGCTAACGGTGACTTTTTCGTGCCTGGGGATGATGGCCGCGTTGTGGGCCAATAATTTCGGGATGCTCAGCGTGTGGAGCACCTATGTTGTGACGCCGCTCGTGTATCTGGGGGGCGTGTTTACGCCGATGGATATGCTGCCGCAAAAGGTTCAATGGCTGGTCCATTGGAATCCGCTGCATTATCTTGTGAGCGGGGTGCGGTTCAGCGTGACGGGTCAGGTGGAGGCGGCGCCCGCTGTCTGCGCCGTGATCGCCGGAGTGCTGGCCGTCGGGACTTTGAGCCTGACGGCGCATCTTTTTAAAATCGGTTACCGGCTCCGCAGTTAACCGTCCGGCTAGCGGTTAAAGCCGGACAATTCTATCGATCGAGTCGTTCGCTTCCCAGGCCTTCAGAATTTCGTCCGCCGTGGACCGGCGCCGCCGGAGAACTCCAGTGGCCGTTTCGCTCAGCCACTCCATCTCCAAATCAGAAGAACGGTCCGCTTCCCTGAGCAGCTTGAGACCGGACACGCCCAAAGAGAGCAGATCAACGGCCCAATCTCGGATCTTCCGGCCCGCGTACATACCTTCGCCCCCTAAAAGCGCCGCCTCGGCGAGCCCCGCTCTGGCCTGATCGGCCCGGATGCCGGCCAGCTTTTCATCAGCCCGCGTCAAAGTCGCCTTCGAGTAGATAAGACCCTTGATAAATGCCGCCAACCCAAAACTCTGCGTCCCCGGCTGCCGATCGCAGCAGCGGATCTCGATGTAGTCCTTTAGGCGAATTTCTGGAAAAAGAAAAGTAAGATGCCGGCCCCAATCCTCACGCGTAGCGACATAGCCCAAATAACCGTTCCGCATAAAATCACCGAAGCTCAAACCGCCCATCTTGATGAGACGGCCCTGCCGCTCGATGAAAAATGGCGGAATGGCCAGCGCGTAATTCACATAGTCCTCGAACTTGAAGTCTTCTTTAAAAAAACAATCCGGCAATCCGCACCGGGCCGGATCCGTCTGTGTCCAAATGTGGGAACGGTAACTCATGAAGCCGCTCGGCTTGCCCAACACCACCGGCGACGACGCGCTCATGGCGGTTAAAATCGGCACCATGCGGGCCAGGACTCTCAGCTTAAGGGCGGCATCCGCCTGACTGACATAATCGACAGAAACCTGAAGACTGGCGGTCATCTTCATCATCCAATGCGCGAGCTTGCCGGTATCCCCCAGATAATCACGCATCATGAGATAGCGGCGTTTCGGCACCCAGCCAATCGCGTCCAGGGTATCATTGGGCCGCGCGCCGGCCGCGGACCAGCTGACCCCCCAACCGCGCGCGAGATCTTCCAGCTCCGTCAGATGCTCGCGCTCAGCGTGATAAGCATCATCCAAAAGCACCGCCGGCGGCGTCGAAAGTTCCAGCTGCCCGCCCGGCTCCACGCTAATCGCGACCCCGCGGCGTTTGAGAGAAATAATCCACTCGCCTTCCCGCTCAGCCTTCCAACCGCGCTCGCGCTCCAACCGCTCCAGCAATGTCCGGATGCTCCTGGGGCCGATCACGGGCAGTGACGTGCCGTCGTTTAGAATGCCGAATTTCTCGAGTTCGAGTCCAACGCGCTCGCATGCCTGATCGCGCGAAACAAATATTGCTAAAAGATCTTCCTGCTGAAGTTCCGGCGCTTGAACGCTCTCATGACCCTGGGAATCGGCTCGGCTTGTCATTGTGGGATGCTTTGTGTAACCTTAGTTTATGAAACGTTTAAAAGTCGGCTATCTCATGGATCCGGTCCGGACGATTCACCCGGAATACGATACGAGCTTTGCTCTGATGAAGGAATGCGCCCGGAGGCGCCATGAGGTGTATGCCTGCGAACTAAAAGACTTGCGGAAGCATCATAACACGGTGCAAGCTTGGCTGACAAAGTACCGGCCGGACGAGCGTCGGGGTCTGATTGCGCTAGACGACGGGCGATGGATGCCTCTCTCGCGCTTGGATGCCTTGTTCATTCGCAAGGATCCCCCGTTTGACATGAGCTACGTATCGGCGATGATGCTGCTTCAGGAAATCGGCGGCGGCGCGAAGCAAAAACCCTTCATGATCAATGACCCCTCCGGAATTCTCAACACCAACGAAAAAATCAGCGCGATGGAATTCCCGTCCTTTTGCCCGCCGGGATTGACGGCTTCAACGTACGAGGCTTTTGAAGATTTTTTAAAAAAACCGTCCACGTTGGGCTGGGTTTTTAAACCCCTCTTTTTTAAAGGGGGCCGCGGCATCACTTGGGTGCGGCCGTCGGAGCGCTCCCGTATCCGAGGAGTTGTGGCGCGACTGACCCGCGGCGGCCGCGAACCCATTGTCTGCCAACATTACATCGACCACGCGGCAGGCGGCGACAAGCGCATCCTGATTCTCAACGGAAGGCCGCTAGGCGCCATGAGGAGAATCGCAAAAAAAGGTGAATTTAGAGCCAATTTGTCAAAGGGGGCTATAGCGGCGGCGGCTCACATCACTCCCCGCGAAATGGCGATGGTGCAAAAACTGCGCCCCACACTGAAGGCCAGAGGGCTTTATTTTGTGGGGATAGATGTTTTGTCGGGGTATTTGAGCGAGATCAACGTCACCAGCCCATCCGGAGCCCCGGAGATCAACACGTTCAATGGCGGTCGCGTCGAATCCGCCGTGATCGATTTTATCGAGAAAAGGGCTGCTAAATTCCGCTAAGCCGTCCGCCCTTATCCGCCGCCAGCATGATGACAAGCGCGCAAAGGTAGACGATAGAGACAAGGATCACGCTGCGCGCTTTGGCGCGGTTGGGTTCCTGAACAAAATCAAGACCCATCCATAAAAAAACCACGCCCAGAAGCAGCGCGACGACCAAATAAGCGCTGCCCGCCATGCCGATCCAAGCCGGCGCCACCACCGCCGCCAAGAGCAGCGTTCCGCACACGGCCATCGGCATTTGAGCCCGATGCCCTGTCGGATCGGTGACGCTAATCATGGGAAACCCGCCCGCCCGGTAATCCTCTTCATAAATCCAGGCGATCGCAATAAAATGCGGAATCTGCCATAAGAATAGAATCAAAAAAAGAACCAATGCGCCGAGATCCAAAGAGCCCCGCGCAACGCCATACCCCAGAATCGGAGGCAAAGCCCCGCTCACCGCTCCGACATAAAGCGCCCAGGGCGTGACGCGTTTGAGCGGGGTGTAAACCACGGTATAACTCAGGAGCAGCACCGCGGAAAGAAACGCGGCCAGCGCACCGAACACGGACCACAAATAAATCCAGCCCCCCAGTGAGCAGATGAGCGCGAATGCCGCGCCCTCAAGAGGATGCATGCGACCGCTGGCCATCGGCCGATTTTGGGTGCGCTTCATTTTTTGGTCAGCGTCACGCTCCCACCATTGATTCCAGGCGTTGGCGCCGGCGCCGATGATCAGAGCCCCGAGCGCCAGGTGCAGAGTGTCGGAGGCGAGAGGTTGATGCCTCAGACCGATCTGATAGCCGGCCATGACGGTGATGAGCGCCATGATGGTGGGACGAGGCTTGATCAGCATCCAATAGTCCCGGAGACGGCGCAGGAGAGCAGAGATCATGACACCCGCTTGAGGTCTCGGCGGCCGGGACCCGCCAGGAATAAAGCGGTCGAAAACGCGAGAATCAAAGCACCCACCGTCTGATGCGCGGCGGTGATCAGAATGCGTTCCAGGGGCCGCCCCGCGGACGCGGGCTTAAGCACCGTCCACAGAAAGGAGCCGTATCCAAGCGCGATCTGAAGGACCAGGCATATCAGAACTAGCGTGGACGCGGCTCGAACACCCGGATGATCCGGATAAGCCGCCCGGCTGATGAGCGCCAATGATGCCACGAAGGCCGTCACGACAAATGCGCCGCCGATATGCTCCAGCACCGCGTGCCCGCCGCTGTGACGGACGTAGGCCCCGAGAAACAATTGCAGCAACAATACGCCGAGCGTCAAATGCCCCAATTTGCGCTGCAGCCGAGTGATCGGCAGGTCCGGGGTCGCATCGGCGCCGACAAGCCGGTTCTCGGCGCTGAGCCACCAAAGCGACACGGTGAGCGCAAAAAAACTCTGACCCAAACAGGCGTGAAAAACCGAGACCGGCAGCGGCAAAAGAAGCAGCACCGTCATCCCGCCTAAAAGCGCCTGCAGCAGAACCAGCGGGACACCGGCAAATGCCAAAACGGCGAGGCGGCGGGGCACTTCGCGCCTGGCCATCCACGCTAGCGCAATCGTGAGCAGCAGGACCACGCCCGCGATCACACGGTGCGTGTGTTCATACTGAACCCCGCCTTTCATTTCTGGAAAAAGCATACCGAAAGACAGCGGCCAGTCCGGCACCGACAGCCCGGAACCGGTGCTTGTCACGAGACCGCCCGCGGCGATCAGGACAAAAGTAAAAATCATGAGGATTAGGGATAACAGATGAAAGCGTTTCATAATAAATCTCCGTTAAGTCGGACGATTATAAATCTTTTTTGCGGCGAAGGCGAAGGCCGAGTGCGGCAGCAGGAAGCAGCACGAGTCCGGTCAGGGTGAACGGCAGTGCCGGAGCCAGATCGTAAAGCCAGCCGCCCCAGGCAGGCCCCATCGCGCGGCCCAACCCGGCCATCCCCTGCCCACGTCCAAGCGCTTCTCCTGTCGACCCTTCCGGAGCTTCCTTCGAGATCAGACTGGAAAGCGTCGGCGTGCAGAGACTGGCCCCCAAAGTCATAAACGCCATCATCGCCGCAAAAAGTCCGAAGCTGCCCATCCAGGGCATCATCAAAAGCGAGCCGATCAAACAAACGGCGCCGGTCAAAAAAATGTTTTGTTCAGAATAATGCTTCGTCAATACCCGGATCGCGCCGCCCTGAACCAGCACCGCGACCATTCCCATCAGAACATAGAGGGAGCCGATTCCGCGGGCTTCAAGACCGTAACGATAATGGCAGAACAAGGGAAAAGCGCCATACAAGCTTGATTGCGCGAATGCCAGCGCCCAAGAGGCCGTCCACAACATAGGAAGCACCGACCCCTTAAGAGGCCCGCGTCCAAAGAAGTCATGCCAAAAAGATATATTCCAAATCGCGGCAGACCCCGTCTTGGGCGTGGCAGCAACGGCGGTTGGACGGCTTCGGTCAAGGCTCTCCGGCAGCTTCAGCCACACAAAAACGAAGCTCAACAAACTCATCGCTGCCGCGAATAAACCCGGAAGCAAATAAGGATCTTTGACCGCCCAGTCACCCCAGAACGGCTGCAGCAGCAAAACAGATAAAGCAGGGCCCACCGCGAAGCCGATCCCAAACGCGGCACCGATCATCCCCATCCCCTTGGCCCGGTCTTTAGGTTCGGTCACGTCGGCCACATAGGCCTGAGCGGCCGCGATATTCCCGCCGGCAAGACCCGCGGCAAGCCTCGAGAGGAACAGCAGCCAAAAAGTGTGGGAGAAGGCAAAGGCAAGATAGGCGCAAGAAGCTCCAAGAGTAGAGATTAGCATCACCGGGCGGCGGCCGACCCGATCCGACCATTTGCCCCAGAGCGGCGACGCCACCATTTGCGCGATGGAATAGATGCTAAAAAGCCAGCCGATGTGAAAGGCCGACGCGCCCAAATCCGTCGCGTAGAACGGGAGCAGCGGCAACACGATGCCAAAGCCGATCAAATCGACCAACACCACCAAAAAAACCGGAGCCAGCCCGGGCCGGCCGCGGCGCTGATCAGTCATCGTCGAGCGAGATGATGTCATCATCGGGGTCGTTCTGGAATCCGGTGTCGCGGTCCTCTTCAACCGCTTCCACACTTTCGAATAGATGCGACGGAAGCTCTTCGATGAAGGGTGACGGGCGGGCGATCACCAAACCCGCTTCCCGGTCGTAGCGCGTCATGGGATGAATCATGTAAAGTTCGTCCTGCGCCCGCGTCACCGCCACATAAAACAAGCGCCGTTCTTCTTCAAACGCGCGCTCGTCATTCTTCGACTGATGATGCGGGAATTGTCCGTCCGCCAGCCCGAGAACAAAAACTACTTTCCACTCAAGCCCCTTAGCCTGATGAATCGTCGATAAGACCAGCTGATCATCCTCTTCGACCCTCGTCTCACCCTGCCCGGCAAAACTCTCCCCCCTGAAGTTCTCGCGCAGCGCCAGGTCCGCCAAAAACGACGAAAGAGACTTGTAGGTGTGGGCAAAGTTCACGAGCTCGCGGAGATCCTCGATCCTGTCCCGCGCGTTGTCAAATCGGCTCAACATATCTTTGGAATAACCGGCGTCCAGAATCTTCTGAATCAGAAGATCGGGATGAGCTTCATCCTTGGGATCCGAGAGCTTTTTCATCAGAGACTTAAAGGATTCAACACCCGCGCGGGCGCGCTTATTCGCCTTGACGCCAAAGTCATCCGACACGAGCCGGGCCTGATCGCCCTGCGCGGTCAAATTGACCAGATACTCAGCGTGCAGCTTGTCTGCGATGCCGGGTCCAATGCCCGGATACAGCGTGAGCGCCCTCGTCCACGAAACGGAGTCTTTGGGATTTTCCAGGACTTTGAGGTAAGACAACACGTCCTTGATATGCGCCTGTTCGAAGAATCGGACTCCCCCGCGCAGGACATAAGGAATCTGCCTCCGCGAGAGTTCCATTTCGAGCTCCGCCGCCTGGTATCGCGCCCTAAAGAGCACGGCGATACGGCTCAGCTCGATCCCTTCCTCTACCAGCTCCAGGATCTTTTGAGCGATGAAGGTGGACTGATCGCGGAGATCCCGGACCTTGATCAGTTCCGGAAGTTTTGAAGAATCTCGGACGCTGACAAGCTCTTTAACAAATTGACGGAGATTATTGCGAATGGATCCGTTGGCTAGCGACAGGATCTCGGGCGTGGATCGATAATTGGTCAACAGCTTGAACATGCGCACATTGTCATGACGTTTCGGAAATCCCAGGATATTCTGCACTTCCGCGCCGCGGAAGGAGTAAATGGATTGCGCGTCATCGCCCACGACCAAGAGATTCTGATGCTTCCGCGAGAGCAGTTCCATCACGGTGTTCTGAAGCGGGTTGATATCCTGGTACTCATCCACCAAGCAGTATTTGAATTGATCGGACAGGCGCTCGCCGGTCTCGGGATGATCTCTCAAAAGCCGTATCCAGGTCAGCAGGAGGTCGTCGAAGTCCAGGCTATTGGATTCGCGCTTACGCCGCTCATACTCATTCGCCAGCACCCTAAACCCATCTTCCAAATGAGAAAAATAGGGGTAACGTTCCTCCAGCACCTGCGCCAGGGTCTTTTGCGTGTTAGCGGCGTAGGAAAGTGCCGAGTGCACCACTCCCGCCGCCGGAAACCGCAAATCAGTCGGCTTGAACGGAAGTGCCGCGTAACAGGACTTTAGAAGCGTTCGGGCATCCTCTTCATCCAAAATACCGAAGCCGCTGGAAAGCCCAAGGACGGCCGCGTTCTGCCGCAAAATGCGATGGCCGATATGATGAAAAGTCCCGCACCAAAGCCCCTGCAGCGAGCCCCCGAGATGCCGTTCCATGCGGTTGCGCATTTCGGCGGACGCCTTGTTGGTGAACGTCACCAGCAAAATGCGGTCTGGTGCCACGCCGCTTTCCAAAAGATACAGCACCCGGTAAATGAGCGTGCGCGTCTTACCGCTGCCCGCACCGGCAAGCACAAGACTGGAGCCGTCGGCATTTCGCACGACTTCGAGCTGCTCCCGATTGAGCTCGGACTCATAATTGATCTTGAGTTCGCGGCGCTCAGAAACGCCGTGCAGAACGTATTTACGGGTCATGACGATGGGTTGGCGGGAGGGCCCTGAAGCGTGAAGCCGCTCATCGTTTCGCTCAGGCGCCGGGCAATTTTTTGCGCCATCTCGATCTCAGACGCTTCGAAGGTCTTGTGATACGTCAGGGTTGAAAGATTGAGAACGCCGATCGGGGTGGACTGTTTCCACAGGGGGATGCAAGCGAGCGACTTCACGGACATGCGCCCGCCATCTTCCTCACGCATCCGCGACACGCAGATGGTTTTGAGCTCTTTGAGCGACATGCCCGCCATCCCCTCACCCATCCCAAAACTGCGGCCCGAAAAGGGATACACGCGATATCCCTTGGCGGCAAAGGTCCTGAGACGTTTTTGGCCGTGATCCAGGATCATCAATGATGCCCGTTCGACGCCGGTCAGGTCCAAAAAAACGTTTAGGTAACGGTCCAGCGACTCTTCCCATTGGGCGGTGCGGTCCGGCGAAAGCTCGTTCTGGATCGCCGCCACAAGCTTCGCATGCCTTTGGTTGCGTAAAAAATTCTGCAGTCCGAATAAAGAACCGCTGAGGATTTTGGAGAATCGTTCGATCAACTTGATCCGGTCGTGACTCAGATTGACTCCGGTCCCTGACGCGGTCCAAACAAACCCGATCGACTCATCATGAAACGCCAACGGAAAAAACGCGTACTCCGATGCGCGGTCCAGCCCGGAAGCCGCAAACACCGTCTCCAGATCATCCGCGGTCTGGTGACGCACCACTTTACGGAAAGGAGCTTCAAAAAGACTTTCACGGTGATCCGGCACAAGCAGCGAGAGGCGGCATTCGGCCGTGAGTTCCGCCCGCATGACAGAACGGTCCTTCCGGGGCGAGTAGACTCTGATCTTGGTTTTGCGCTCGTCCAGCAGACCACATTTGATTTCGCATTCAGCCGGAAGCACCTTGGTCATGGATTTAAAAAACATCCTCAAGGCCGATGGAATGTCCCGCGCGTTCTCAAGGCGTCGGGTCAGCTCGTACACTTCTCTGTAATGTGTGGATGAGTCCGTGATCTTGCGGTTAATCTTCGAGACCGACAGATCAATTTCTGCAAATTTCTTGGAGCTTAACGAAAAAAGGTCCTGTTCCAAAGATTCTATCTGCCGCCGCATCGCGTCGTTTTCTTTGCGAGCCTCCTCAGATCGGACCCCCCAATGCCGCTGCATGTCCCGGTAATAAGCCGCCGCCATAACTGAGCTTCCGTACTGCGCGAGATCGTCAAAGGCTAACAGGATATCCGCGGATAGAGGCTCGACACCTCCAGAAACCTCGCGTATCGCGGTCACGCAGGCCTCCCGAAACAAATGTACGCAGAGAAGAACTTCTTCAAAGGGAGTGGATAATTCAAAAAAGGCGCGGGAGGTGCGCTCGAGTTCTTGCGCAAAGCGTGTCATGTCCAAATCGACGAGGCATGCGAGGTATTGCCGAGTGAGCGGCCCAAGAACCCGGCTCACGCGCGCTTCGGTGAGGAGTGGGCGGTTATCAAAATGCCG
>JAGOUK010000099.1 GCA_018061225.1 Candidatus Omnitrophota bacterium
GGCCGTCATCCGCGTAATAAACGGGAATGCGGTGTCCCCACCAGATTTGCCGCGAAATACACCAGTCGCGGATATTCGTCATCCACTCCATATACGTCTTGGACCAACGCTCCGGATGAAACTTGGTGTGACCAGACTCAACGGCGGCGATCGCCGGCTCGGCGAGGGGCTTCATTTTGACAAACCACTGATCGGAGCAATACGGCTCAACAATGGTGTCGCAGCGATAGCAATGCCCGACGGAATGAGTGTGTTCTTTGATTTCGAGCAGAATTCCCTGTGTCTGCAGGTCCTCGATGATTTTTTTGCGGGCGGCAAATCGGTCCATGCCCTTGTACGGGCCGGCATTGGCATTGAGTGTGCCGTCGGGATTGAGAATATTGATGGACTCAAGACCATGCTTCTTGCCGAGCTCAAAGTCGACGGGGTCATGAGCCGGTGTAATCTTGAGCGCGCCAGTACCAAACGCAGGGTCGATCTGCTCATCCTGAATCAGCCGCAGCTTGCGGCCCAGCAGCGGCAGCACCAGGCTCTGACCGATGAGATGCTTATAGCGCCCATCTTCCGGATGAAAGCCCACCGCCGTGTCGCCCAACAGAGTCTCGGGACGCGTGGTCGCGATGACGATGGAGTTCTTGCCGTCCTCGGTCATGTAGCGCAGATGATAAAAGGCGCCTTGCAGGTCTCGGTGAGCTGCCTCTTCGTCCGAAAGCGCCGTCTGACAGCGCGTGCACCAGTTGATGATGTAATTGGAGCGATAGATCAGCCCCTTGTCATAAAGGCGGACAAACACCTCTTTGACGGCGCGCGAAAGCCCCTCATCCATCGTGAAGCGGATGCGGTCCCAGTCGCAGGAGCAGCCCAGACGCTGAAGCTGTTCGATGATGCGGTTGCCGTATTGGTCGCGCCATTGCCAGACGCGGTCGACGAATTTTTCGCGGCCGAGCTCGGCGCGGCTTGAGCCTTCTTTGCGCAGCGCTTTTTCCACGACATTCTGCGTGGCGATGCCCGCGTGATCGGTGCCGGGCATCCAGAGCGTGTTGTAGCCGTTCATGCGGTAATACCGCGTCAGAATATCCTGAATGGTGTTGTTGAGCGCGTGGCCCATATGAAGCGCGCCCGTGACATTGGGCGGCGGGATAACCATCGAAAATACTTTGCCGGCGGCATTGGGCTTATCCGGCGCGTGAAAAACTTTTTTCTCATCCCAAATACGGCGCCACTTTTTCTCAACTTCGACCGGCGCGTAGGCCTTGGGCATTTCGGGGGCGCCGGCGAGGCCGTCCGGGATGTTGGAAGCTTGAGTGTTGGGATCCGGCACGCTCATCGTTTGAGCAACTTGTATTCGATCGAGTCCAACAGCGCTCGCCAGGAGGCCTCGATCATGTTTTCGCTGATGCCGACCGTGGTCCAGGATCCGTTCTCATCCGTGGACTCCACGAACACGCGGACCTTTGCGGCCGTTCCGGATTTCTGATCCAGCACGCGGACTTTGAAGTCCGATAGATGCATCTTGGTCAGCTGAGGATACGACTTGCTGAGCGCCTTGCGCAGCGCCGAATCCAGCGCGTTGACCGGACCATCGCCCTGCGCGGCGGTCAGTTCTTCGGCGCCTTTAACCTTGAGGTGCACGGTCGCCTCACTCACAGGAGGCTGATTTGCTTCGGAGATAACGACCGCCTTGTAGCCGAGAACATCAAAGAACGGCTTGTGCTTTGTGAGCGTCTTATGAACCAGCAGCTCAAAGCTCGCCTCGGCCGCCTCAAACTGATAACCCTCGTTCTCAAGCTTCTGCACGAGTTCGTGGATCTTCTTGGTCTTCGGACTTTCCTTCGTGAGCGAAGCGTCCAAAGCCTGAGCCTTGATCATGATATTGGATTTACCCGAGAGCTCGCTGGTCAAAAAGCGCCGCGAATTACCGACCACCTCAGGAAGAATGTGCTCGTAAGTTTTCGGGTTCTTGAGCATGGCGTTGATGTGGACGCCGCCCTTATGCGCGAAGGCGCTCTTGCCGACATACGGCTGATTGTTCTGGATGACCAGATTAGCGACTTCGCCGATGTAATGCGCCGTCTCGGTCAGTTGTTTCATATGCGACGGCTCGATGCACGCGAAGCCCATCTTGAGCTGCAAATTAGCGATCAGGGCGACGAGATCCGCGTTGCCGCAGCGTTCGCCGAAGCCGTTGATGGTTCCCTGTACGTGACGCGCCCCGCATTCGACCGCGGCCAGGGCGTTGGCGATGCCGGTGCCCGCGTCATTGTGGGTGTGAATGCCGAGCGGGGCGTCGATATGACCCTTAACTTCGGTGACGATGCGGGCGATTTCGGACGGGAGCGTCCCGCCGTTCGTGTCGCACAGCACCAACACCCGGGCGCCGGAACCGTACGCGGCTTGCAGCGTCTTGATCGCGTAATCGGGATTGGCTTTGTAGCCGTCAAAAAAATGTTCCGCGTCATAGATCACTTCGCGGCCTTTGGACTTGAGGAATTTAACCGAGTCCGAGATCATGTCGAGATTTTCGGTCAGGGGCACTCTCAGCGCCTCTTTGACATGAAAATCCCAGGTCTTACCGAAGATGGTGACGGCCGGCGTCTTGGAGGCGACCAGGTCGCGGAGATTGCCGTCCTCGGATGCCTTGGTGCCCGCGCGGCGGGTTGATCCGAAGGCCGTGAGCTTTGCATTCTTAAATTTGATCTTCAGGGCTTCTTTAAAAAATGCCTGGTCCTTGGGGTTGGAGCCGGGCCAACCGCCCTCGATGTACGCGACGCCCAGCTGGTCAAGCTTTTCGGCGATGCGGAGCTTGTCCTGCACCGAAAACGAGATCCCCTCGCCTTGAGATCCATCCCGCAGCGTGGTGTCGTAGATTTCGACCGACTGATTTTTGAGAGACTTTATCTTCGTCATAAAAACTCCTCGAGACCCCGGGGCTTGGCCCCGAGCCTTAGACCGACATGTACTGGTCTTTTTTCGTTACAAAATGATCGTGCAGCACTTTGACCGCGCGGTCGGCATCTTTGCCGGCAACAGTCACGGCGATTTTGATCTCGCTGGTCGAGATCATGTCGATGTTGATGCGGCTCTTGCCGAGCACTTCGAACATATCGGCCGCGACACCCGAATGGCTGCGCATGCCGACTCCGACGACCGAAACCTTCGCAATATTCTTGTCGATGATGATCTGCTTCTTGGCGATGACGGGGCGAATCTCACCGATAGCTTTGAGCGAGGTGTTCACGTCATCCGCGGGAACCGTGAAAGAGATATCGGTTTTGCCTGTGCGGCTGACGTTCTGAACGATCATGTCGACGTTCACGCCGGCCTTGGCCACTTCGCGGAAGATGTTGCCGGCGATTCCCGGACGGTCGGGCACATCAGCGATCGTGATCTTGGCTTCTTTCTTGCTGACACTGACTCCGCGGACGAGGATCTTTTCCATCGATTTGTCTCCTTTGATGATCCAGGTTCCCTGCTCCTCGTTCATGCTCGACCGCACATGCAGCGGCACGTCATACTTGCCGGCCACTTCGATGGAACGCGGCTGCATCACCTGCGCTCCGGCGGAGGCCATCTCGAGCATTTCCTCGTAGCTGATTTTGTCGATCTTGCGCGCATCCGGCAAGATGCGCGGATCGGTCGAATAAATACCGTTCACGTCCGTATAAATTTCGCAGGCATCCGCGCTGAGCGCTTTGGCCACCGCAACCGCCGTCAGGTCCGAACCGCCGCGTCCCAGCGTCGTGATTTCCATGTTGGCATCAATACCCTGGAATCCGGCAATGATCACAACTTTGCCCGCGTTGAGCTCGCGAATGACGCGTTGCTTGCGGATACCGAGAATGCGGGCGCGGGTATGCGACGAATCCGTTCGGATGCCGACCTGATACCCATTGAGCGACACCGCGCCAACGCCCAACTCATGCAATGCCATGGCCATGAGCGCGGTGGAGATCTGCTCGCCCGTCGACAGCAGCATGTCCAATTCGCGTCGGGAAGGGTTGGCAGTGATTTTGCCGCAAAGGTCCAAAAGATCGTCCGTGGTGTCTCCCAGCGCGCTAACAATCACCGCGACCTGATTCCCCGCGGCGCGGGTCTTGGCAATGCGGGCGGCAACCCGCTGAATGCGTTCCGGATTGGCGACACTGGAGCCGCCGTATTTTTGGACAATGAGCTTGGTTTTTTTGAGATTCACGATCAAACCCTCTGCTTAAATGATCTTTTTAAAAAATTCTGATGCGGAAATAGCCTTGCCGGTGTCAGAAGCCGCCTCTTCCGTGAATTCGGCCTTGTTGGAAGAAGGCTCTCCCGCGCCCCAAATCAGATACGGCGCTTCTGTTGACGTCCGTTCACGGCGCGCAGAAGCGGTCACATGACCTGAGACTATTGCAAGACGGCCCGAGGGCCCGACGCGGTCTCGTAAGGGACCCACGATATGTTGATCCAGCGCTTCGATCCAACGAATCTTTTTTTTGTAATCTCCGATGAGCGCGCTGCGGTCCATGCCGGGCAGCTGCAGGTAAAGGCAGTCGTGAGTCTTCAAAAGGCCAAAGAATCTCTCCGCAAGTTCCGCGAGATCTGACGGCTCCGCTTTGGAGCTCGTGAAGGCTGGGTGCCAGTCGATCCCGACGGCAAGAGCCGCTCCCTTCCACGCGTCCGACGACGACATCACCACCGCTCGCCCGCTTCCTGCGAATGCATTATGAACAAGCGCGTGACCCGCGCCCCAAACCCACAGGGCGTTGGCTGGATTTTCGCTTAAGTCCACCCGAACCTTATTGACCTCGTGTGTCTCGAGGATCTCAGCTGCTTCCGCCAAAAGGCCCTTCAGCCGAGCCCCCGCTCCGGATCGGGACCAAGCCCCATATTGCTCGGCTCCAACGGCCGCGATGGGATCGGTCAGATTGAGCTCGTCAAATTTGTCGCCGGCTTCGTCCTGCCGAATGCTGAGAACATGGCATTTGGGTTCGCCGGAATAAAAACGAATATCTCTAGCCTTGAAGGCCCGGTTTAAGCTCTCAAAAAGAGCAGCGCTTTCGCGATCACCAATGCCGCCGGCCCAAGGATCGACCAGCTTTCCGTCCAATACAGTCACCAGGCGGCAGGCCAGGAGCCAGTCATTGCTGGCGGCCTTGAGTTCGATGGCGGCCGCAGATAGCGGGCCGCGGGCCGCATTGTTGGCGCCCGAATAACCCAGGAGACTCATGGACATCAGCGCCTCTGAGGGAAAAGCCTTGCTCTCACCCAATCGAAGCCTGCCCACCGATCCTTCGCGGGCAAGCGCGTTGATGTTGGGTTTTTTGGCAACCTCTAACGGTGTCTTGTTGTCGAGCTGTTCCAAGGGCTCGTCGGCGATTCCGTCAACGGCCAAGATGATGCGCTTCATCGGTCAATCTCGGCCAAAACATGGTCGCGCGTCGCCGGGATCGGTCGCGGCGCGCCGATGCTCTTGAGCGCGGTATCAGGATCTTTGAGACCATGACCGGTGAGCACGCAAACACAGGTTGGCTTTTTGGCTGAGCCGGCCGGTCCCGTAAAATATCCATTTTTAGACAGTTCAAGCAGGCCCGCCACACTCGCCGCGCTCGCGG
>JAGOUK010000100.1 GCA_018061225.1 Candidatus Omnitrophota bacterium
GTATAAGAGAATCGAACCCGGCTATCATTCCTTCGTAATAAGCCTTGGCCCAGCCCGCATGCATGGTGTCAAACCACCGCTTAGATACGATTATTTTTTGCCTTAGCTGAGAATCGCTCAAACCGGCGCCTTCGCCCAAGGCATCCCTATATCCGGCGCTATAATCCTCCTCATGACCCATGCCGGATCCGGCAAGCTGGTCACGATTGTGCACTGCCACGCCGGCAGCCGAATCAATCCGACTCTGATCCGCAGAATCAATACTCGCCGCCATCCGCGCTCCGAGTTGTCCCAATGATTTTTTATAGACGTCTAAAAACCTATAATTAAATTCGGATCTTTCGAACACATAGTTCATTAATTGATTAAACTCATCTGAGGTGACGGCCGGAATGGCGCGCTGAAGAATACCGTTAGAGCGATGGAAAAAATCAAAAGATTTTAAAATTGGCTCCTGGTCATCGGTGGCCGCAACTTGAATGCGATGCCGAGTTTGGCGGGCTCGCTCATCCTGCTTCTCCCGATATTTGACGTACCTCACCATTTCGAGTAGAAGTGATTCGACAATACTCGGAGAGGGCGCCCTGCCCAGTGCCAGCGCGTCCTGATCAAACGCAGCTCGCAGCAATTCATCTAAACGCGAGGTATCACGAAGCCATTCGGAGGACTCTTCCTTGAGCGCGGCCCTAAGCTTCTCGGCTGTATTCGCTAGATGAGTCGAAAGCCGCATGCTCTCTGCCACTTCTTGGATAACTTCAGGTGAGCCGTCAATTCCAATATCGTCGGGCTCATGCCATTCACGATGGTTCACAGCTTTAGTCAAAAGACTCGTCAATATCGCGACGCGCTTGTGACGTCTGGCATGAGCAAGATCATACGTGACTCCGCTCCTGTGTCTGGGATAGCCATAAAGGCCGGCGGAAAGATCGGGGTTCTTTAGGTGCTCACGAAGCGTTTCAAAAGGGGTCATAATGGCGCCCGGACCGAGACGCCCGATGCCGATATCAATATTAACCGCGTGCCACCTGGCGAGAAATTCTCTATCCAACAGGACAAATAGAAGCACCTCGGCAGCAGCCTTTCGAAATGCTTCCACATACTCGATCGTCATCCCATTCTTCCCGGCCGCCAATTGACGCACATGTGTGCTATGCATTTCTTGGATTCGATCCAAGAATCGCGCTCGCTTGCGTGGCAGCTCGATCCATTCCAACTGACCGAAAGACGAATCACCCTCTAAGAAGGCGTCCCACTGGCGAATTACCTCTCGCACCCACCCATCCATTCCTCCGAGCGCAGGAGCCTCAGGAACTTCGGCCATCCGCGCTCCGACGGACGTAAAAAACTGAGGCTGGATGCCCCATTTCTCTAACGCATAAAATGCTAACTCCGCATAAAACTCGTGCACCGTTGAGTATGCCTTGTTAGACATCCTGTCCAATTCCGCGTATTCTTCGGTAAATTTTGTGTGCCACGCCATAAACTTAGACGGGTCTTGGTCCTCGCTGGGAGCGTACATTAGCTCCCGAGCCATAAGAACTTCACTTAGTAGTCCGGGGGCTGCCACGCGATCCTCTTGGTCAAATTCGTCAAACCCGATCAAAATGGGCTTTAAGACGCCTCTCGCGTCTCTGACCATGATCATATTATTCGTGGTCAGATTCCCGTGTTGCGTACCATTCAACGCAATCACCGCTTCCAATACCTGCAGAATCCAGCTGATGGTTTGCCTAAAATAGCTATCATCACTGATCTTGAGCACCTCGGGGCTTGAGAGTAACTCCTTCAAGGTTGGCCCCTCCCGATCCATCACAATGTCATAGCCAAAATACTCTCTATTTCTAATGATATTGGGCAGCGATGGATGATGAGAACGTAAACGAGCGCGCTGAATGGCTCTGATGGTTCTCTCGGGCCATATAATGGGAATTCGATGAGGCGCTCCTTGTAAATCAGCCATCCGCGCGCCCATTATCCGGCGATAAATATGGACGACTTCAGGAAGCAGCATGTGATGGGGGGTTTTGGCAAAGATCTGCCGCTCAACATCCTCAAGATCCGCGTCTTCTCGGATGTATTTTTCTAAAGTGTCAGAAGGAACCAGCCAAATATCTTCCACTTCTTTGAGATTGTAACGTTCACGGATGATCTGCATTTCTTCCGGAGTGGCGGTCACTTTATAGACGGTGCTGAACTCATTGTTCGCCCGATTATCAGACATGCGGTAAGCGCGGCGGATTTCATTTTCTTCCGACATACGAATCAGGCGGCTGCTGTCAAATCTAATGCCAAGCTCCTCTTCCGTCTCTCGCACCGCTGCATCGAGCACCGATTCGCCGGTATTAAGATGTCCGCTGGACGCGACTTGCAGCTTCCCCGGCGATGTTTTTTTGAGCAGACTGCGGCGCTGCATCAGGACTCGGCCTTCGGGGTCGAAGACCCAGACGTGTGCTGTCCGATGCCAACTGCCATCACGATGGACTTGTCCTTGTGAGACGGGCTTTGATCCGGGTATCAAATTCCCGGCTTCGTCCACCACGTCCACCATGTCCTCCTCGCCGCTCGCCACATCACCGTCGCGGCCGCCTCCAATCACTTCAACACCGGGCTCGCTGCGCAATCGTGCTATTCCCGGACTTTCGGCCATCCGAGCGCCGGCAGGTTTGATTGGAACAACGTCCGTTTCTAAAAGTGTGAGGTCGTTGAAGCTTAAAGTGTAGGTGTATTCCTTGCCGTCATATTTAACGATAGCCCGAACGCGCGTGGGCTGATCGGCTACAACCCCGGACATGCTTCTGACATAATCTGTGATGATCTCTGCGCTGACATCCAGACGCGATGGATCAACGCCGAGAATCTCCGCCGATTTTTCTTTGGCGGCGTCGATGACTGAGGCAACGTCATCCAAATAAAAATACCGCCGTTCTCCGGTGTCCGGATCGAGAACTTTGATGTGTGGGCGGGCGGGCGGATCGGTGCTCATCATGGATTCTAGGCGATCTAATGGAACGCCCATTTCTCTTGCAGCCTTGTTTTGGGCCAACTGGATCTTAAGTGATTGGGTTGCCATCCACTGCGCCACATAGTCATCTGGCAGATCCACTTTGATGCCAAATTCTTCCAATTGGCTCTCCCATTTGCTGATCCGCACTTGAGCTCTCCCTTTTTCCTCAGAAACGCGAATGCGCATCTTTAAAGACCCACCATGTGAGTTTTTTATAAGACCCGCGGCAGCTCCAATCACCAAGACCGAGATCGCCGTCCAGCCGATCCACCCACGATTACGCCTTGAATCCTCCGCCATCCGCGCTCCCGAAAGGGTGAGCCTGACATCATCTCCAGCGGTCATCCGCCGTTGCACATAAGCCCCTTTCGAATTTACGACAACCGACGGCATTTCCATTGGAAGCGAATTGCGTTTATAGAATTTTATTGCCTGGACACCGGTGGCCCGGACCCTTTCATGTGAGGAATCAGATGTGAGTTCGGGCGCCTGCTCATCATCGTGGAACACACTTAATTCGATAAGACCCGGATCGATGCCGGCCCTCGATAATTCATTCACGATCCGACTCACCCGATCCAGGATTGGCCTCGTATCTCCAACCATTCTGTAATCGTGCGCGATGCCGATCATCGGACCGTGACGGTCCGACCGCCCGATTCGAATCTCGACGGCCAGGCATCGATTGAGTCCCGTGGTGATCAAAAATGTGTCCGGGTGCCGGTCCAGATCCATCAGGACCATTTGACCCGTATCAACGATGATCTGTCCCGGAGCGTCTGGAATGTCTTCGCCGGGGAGCGTCTCCGTACCGTCGTCTTCCAGATTCCATGAATAGAGTCCCGAATCCTGATGATTTTTTGAATCAATAACAACCGCCGGTCCTGACGCATCAAGGTTGGGCTCAGATCGAACCGCCATCCGCGCGCCCGAGGCGGCCACCACGATCCCTTTGAGCCCGCCGATCGTCGGACTCATCAGACTGGAACGCTTCCAGCCGTCCCTGGTGAGCAGCCAGGACCGCGACGAGTCCCCATTGAACGACAACGCGGTCATAAGATCATCGGCGGTGATCGAATACTTATCGGCGCGGCTCGGGTCAATCTCAACGACAAAATGGCCGTCGATCTTCGAGTCTGCGGACGGGAGGCGCCAGACCCTTCGGGCCAGACCGATCTGCCGACGCCCTTCTAAGGTCGCTTGAACGATACTTTCGATGCGTGCCCGGGAGGCCGCCGCACGGACGTCTTTGTCAAAAAGGACGTGCACGACAGGGACATCCTCAAATGTCTGGCGCTCTTGGATCATTTTTTCAATCGCCGCAAAGTCCGGTTCTGACCGCTCGGTCGGATCAGGCATCGGTTCGGATGCAAAAGTCGGGATCGACTGAGACACCGGCCGCGCCGATGCGGCATGCGTTGGGGATGCGGGGGGCATCACACGCGCGGGAGGAGGCTTTGGCGCGGACACCGCGGGGACAAGATCCGTGATGAAAAGACCGGGTATTTCTTTTTGATTTTGCAGAACATCCCAGACGCTGACGTCACGGCGGCCGGAGCCCGGCGTCACGATCCGGTCGAACACGACGGGCTTTTCATTCTCAGGATCGAGTTCAATGACTTGCGCCGTCGGATGCGACATGGAGCGGATCAGGATCAGGGGCCGCCGGCCTTCCGTCCGCTCAACGGAAACGCTCAATTGACGCGACGCACCGTCCGCCGGAGCCTGTTCGGGGTCAACGTGCAGCATCTTCAACAAGGCCTTGCCCAGGCTGTATTTGACACCCGCGTGGGAGAAGGCCCAGCCCGAATAAAGCGTCAGGTTCTGCGCGGCGGGCTTGTCCTTTGCGGAGCGGCCGTCACCGGACTTACGCGGTTCCGTGGAAGCCGCGCGCGGGCGGGAAGCTCCGTCGGTTCCGGACCCGGACGCTCTACCGAGACCAAAAGTCCTGCGCGCGTACGGGGCCGTGGTGTTCAGCGCCTCCGTGTATAACCGGATGATCCAAGTATGACGGGCGGAAGGCTCCGTGGTCTCGGACGCCGGCCCCAGGGCGGCTTCGACCGCCCTAAAGGCCCGGTCGAGCCGCGCCAGGTCCAATCCTTGACGGGACTCGTCCATCACATCGGAAGCGAGCGAGACCAGCAGTGTGATCAGCAGGTGACGGGACATCGCGTCCACGGGCGAATCCCAACCGATCCCCCGATCCCGAAGATAGTCCGCCGCTTCCAAGAAACGCTTCATCCTGAAACCGCCGGCTCTGGCGGTCTCACCCAATCCGTTGATGTAGGATGCCTGCAAAAGGTCGATGCCAGCCGGATTACCGGCTTCAGGACCCTCACCTTCGGCCGGCAGGCCCTCAAACCCGAAACGCGCCGTTAAGGTCTTGAAGTTGCCAAAAAATGAGGTGGACCGGATCGACAACGCGCGCGTGACAAGGGTAGAGGACAATTCGGGAGCAATATCCCCGTTCTCAACCCCGATCGAATCGGCCAGGCGCGTGTACCCCTCGCGTATGAGCAACATCTGACTGACC
>JAGOUK010000101.1 GCA_018061225.1 Candidatus Omnitrophota bacterium
GTACGTTTCGCCGGATTGTGTCGGGTGACTCATGATTGGTGCTCCGTCATTTCTCGTACGCGTACGCTTCTTCGGTCACGACGGGGATCTTATCAAAATTGGTCGTGGGCGGAGGCGAAGCTGTTTCCCACTCAAGACCCTTCGCTCCCCAGGGATTAGCGGGGGCATTTTCGCCCTTCTTCAGCGACCATAACAGATAAAAGATCGGAAAGAGATAGCCCATCCCCAGCAGAGAGGCGCCTGCCGTGGACATGATGTTCAAAAATTGGAACTCTTCCGGATAAAAGTGATACCGGCGGGGCATTCCAAGATAACCCATCAAAAACTGCGGGAAGAATGTCAGGTTGAAGCCGACGAACACGAAGATCGCCGACAATCTCGCCCAGGACTCGCTGTACATCTTGCCGGTCATCTTGGGCCACCAGAAGTGCAGCGCGCCCAGGTAACCCATGATCGTTCCGCCGACCATGATGTAGTGGAAATGAGCGACAATGAAATACGTGTCATGAATATGGATATCAACAGCCAAGTTCGCGCAGAAGAGGCCGGTTAAACCTCCGATGGTGAACAGTCCCATGAAGCCGATAACATAATACATGGGCGTCTTCCACTCCACGGAGGAACGGAACAGCGTGGCGGTCCAGTTGAACGCCTTCACCGCCGAAGGGATGGCGACCAGGTAAGTGATGAGCGAAAAGACGAGACCGGCAAAAGCCGACTGACTCGATACAAACATATGATGTCCCCAGACGAGGAAACCGATGACCGCAATCGCAAGGCTCGAGAACGCGACCAACTTGTAGCCGAAGATCCGCTTGCGCGCAAAACACGCGATGAGCTCACTGATCACGCCCATCGCCGGAAGAATCATGATGTACACGGCCGGATGTGAGTAGAACCAGAACAAGTGCTGGAAGAGGACGGGATCCCCGCCCTTGGTCGGGTCGAAGAAGCCGAATCCAAAAAGATGCTCGAGCGCGACCATAACGATCGCGATGGCTACCACCGGGGTGCCAAGGACCATAATGAGCGCCGTGGCGTAATGCGCCCAGATAAAAAGCGGCAGGCGGAACCAGGTCAGTCCCGGAGCGCGCATCTTATGAATGGTGACCAAAAAATTAAGTCCGGTCATGATGGACGAAAATCCGACCGTGAACGCCCCAAGCGCCCCGATCGTCACCCGGCCGGTGGCATAGGTGCTCGAGTAAGGGGTGTAAAAGGTCCAGCCCGTGTCCAATCCACCGAACACCACCGCGCCGAGGATCATAAATCCGCCCGCAAGGAAAACATAGAAGCTGGCGAGATTGATCTTGGGAAAAGCCATGTCTCTCGCGCCGATCATCACCGGCACCAAAAAATTGCCGAAGACCGCCGGAAGACCCGGAATGAGGAACAAGAAAACCATCACCACGCCGTGCCCCGTAAAGACGCGGTTATACATCTCCGACTGGAGTAAATCCCCTTTGGGGGTCAATAGCTCCAGGCGAATGAACATGGCCAAAACGCTGCCGATCAGGAAGAACAGCGTGACGGCGATGAGATACATGACCGCAATCCGCTTGTGGTCCTGCGTCAGGAGCCACGATTTGACCGTGTGGTCGGCATTGAGATAAGTCTTTGTCTTCATTCTTTAAATTCCTTGGGCTTTATCGGCCGTGGCCGCTTCAGTGAGTTCGACCGCCGGAACCTTCGCCGGAGCCGTTTCGGCCTCATCCGCCGGCGTCAACGACTTGATGTAGGCGACCACCGCCAGCACATCCTCTTCAGAAATCTGCCCCTGATACGTGGGCATGAGCGGCTGATAACCTTTGACGATGCGCTTCGTCGGAAGCAGGATCGACTCTCGGAGATAGCCGTCATCAACCTTAACGGTCTGCCCGCCCTCGAGCTCAATCGTTTTTCCGTAGATCTTTTCGAGCTTGGGTCCGAGCCCAGCCGTCGTGCCTGGAGCGTGACAGGTCGCGCAGCGCATGTCCTGAAAAATCTTTGCCCCGCGCGCGGCCATACTCTCCGTCGGAGCCCCCGCCGCCGGGTCCTGACCCGAAAGCCACTGAGCGTAATCATCCGGCTTCATGACGATCACCTTGCCGATCATCCGTGAATGCTCGGTCCCGCAATATTCGGCGCAAAACAGATGATACTCGCCTGGAACAGTGGCTTCAAACCACGTCTGATTGTAGCGGCCCGGAACCACGTCCATTTTGACGCGGAAGGCCGGCACGTAGAAGCTATGAATCACGTCTTCCGATGTCAGCGTCAGCTTAACCGGAGTTCCTGTCGGAACATGCAGGTCGTTGATCTCGCGGCGGCCGTCAGGATGTTGAAATTTCCACATCCACTGCTTGCCGACACCGTACATTTGAATCCCGTCTTTAGGGGGATGAAAAATATAAAAGTACACGATCGCTCCGGCGGCGAACATCACAAGCACGATCAATGTCGGCACGCCGATCCAGATGATCTCGAGCAAATGATTGCCCTCGATAGGCTTCGGACGCTCCGAATCTGAACGCCGGCGGTACTTGACCGCGAAGAACATCACCAAAAAGTAAATCAACGCCGTGAAGAAAATAGTCACAGCGACAATGAACAAATAGACCAAATCCACCGGCAGCGCTGCCGTGGAAGCTTGTGTTGGCAGAAGTTTTATTCCGAACAGAATCATGCTTTTCGCTCTCTTTTTAACATCAGTACGATTGCGGCGCCCATTCCCAACAGGGTCAGGATACCGGCGAGTCTCACCACCCGCAATATCATCAGGCTATACTTCCCTGTCACGGGGTCATAATGAAAACAGAACAACAGGATCCGGTCCGCCAAAGTCCCAATCTTGCCCTTTGAGGCCTCGACCAGCGACAATCTCATCTCGCGCGCCGGATACTCGATCCCAAAAAAGTATCTGGCCATCTTACCTTCCGCGGTCGTCACATAAACGGCGCTCGCGTGCGCGAATTCTTTGGAGACCGGATCGTACTCGTACTGGAACCCGGCCGCGTCCGTCACCCGCCGAATCTGCGCTTCCTCACCGGTCAAAAAATGCCAGCCCGCCTCGGTGCCGTTCTGATGATATTCCTTAAGGTAATTGACCTTTTTCTTGGCGGCCAATTCCGGCGTGTCTTTCGGGTTAAAACTCACCGCGACCACGTCAAAGTCTTTTCCGGGCGTCAGCGTCACACCGTTCAGCACCCGAACCACACCGTTCAACACCAGCGTGCACAGCATCGGGCACTCGTAGTACACAAACGCGAGCAGCACCGGACGCTCTCCATAAAAGTCACCCAACCGCACAAGCTTCCCGCTCTCGTCCCTAAACTCCGCATCCAGAGGAAGCTGCTCACCCAGCTTCTGATCGATCTGAACCCGCGCTAACGGCGAATTGGGCTCAACCGCCGTCTGAGATGCCACGCCGCTTTCCTGCTGTAGGGCCGCGGCGGCCGTGCCCGCCCTCATCATGAGCATCAAGCTCATGAGGACGATGCCAAATTTATTCACGCGACTTCAATTCGCCGTTCTTGAGAACGAGATCGATCGCTTTATCCACCGGAACGCGTACAACTTTTTGATCCCGATCGATCCAGGAATATGCATCCGCCTTCTCCGCCTGCTCCTTGTGGTGCTGGAGCAAATCAGCCGCTTCATGGATCTGAAGCCTGGGCACACCCGCCGGCAATGAACTTTTTACCGCCATAGGATGAGCTCCCGGATCCATCATCGCCTGACCCATTTCTAGAGCCTTGTAAATCAGAAGTCCGGCGGCGAATGACCCGGCGGTAAAAAGCGCTAGAACGATCGTAAAAATAATAAGAGGCTTTGCTTTGGCGTCGGTCGGCTCGTACCCTTTATGGCCCTGAGGATGGCTCATGATCGGGACTTTCTCAAGTGATAGCCAAAGCCGGCTGCCCACAATCCGAACAACGCGATCGGAACCGAAATATACAGCCAGCTAAGATCCGCGACTCCCGGAACAAACGTCGGCGCCACCGTCCAGATCTGATTCAGGAAGCTAGCGGCAAAAATCCAAATGGCGACACGGCTCAGGAAGCGGACGTTCTTCTTGATGATACGGTTCAACAGCAAGAAGAAGGGAATAAAAAAATGCGCCAGGATAAGCCCGACACCAAGCCACTGCCAGCCGCTCTGATAACGCGGCAGGTAGTACGTGATCTCTTCAGGAAGATTGGCCGACCAGATAATGAAGAACTGAGAGAAGTTCATGTAGGCCCAAAGCATGACGAAGGCCAAAGCCAAATTGCCCAGATCATGATATCCCTGAACAGTTTTGGCGTCTTTCTCAGCTCCGGCATCAACTTCCATTCCGGACACAATGATCAAGAACGCAATAGCTCCCGTCGCGTTCCCGATGATGGTCATGATTCCAAAAATGGTAGAAAACCACTGCGGGGTGAGCGACATGCTCCAGTCAAACGCGGCGAAGGTCGAGGCAAAAACAAACGCGAGCATTCCGAGTCCGCAGACCAGCTGCAGCTTCGTGCGTGACGCATCATCCGAACCGCCATGCTTGCGGGACTTGCAGCGGACCAGCGCCGCGACCACGGTCCAGATCACAAAGAACACGCCGGAACGAATCATGAATCCGTTGACGTTTAGATAGGCGGCTTTTTTGAGGATGAGCGGATCGGTGATCACTTCCGCCGCCCAGGGATAGATCTTTCGGATATTCAGCAAAACGGGAATAAATAGAACGAACAGCAGCGGAAAAGTCTTGGAGGCGGCCTCCGAATACTTCCGGATAACTTTGCCCCAACCGCCGGTCGTAAGGCCGTGAATGAGCAACAATCCCAAGGACCCCAGCGGGATAGCGGATACAAACAAGAAGCCGGTGAGATAAGCATCCCAAAAATGCTTTGGCTGAAGGACCAAGCCGATAACACTCAGCGCGGCGGCGGCCAGTCCGATGAAGAAAAAAACTTTTATAAGCCGGTCCACCGGACCCGAGCAAACAGCCTTTGCTTGGCAGGCGGGCGATTCATTTTTGTGGGTGTCGTGTTGTGTCATGCGATAAACCTTTAGTGATGCGCCTTGGCTTCAGGTTCCGCGGCCGCTGCCGTCGGATGCTCCAGAGCGTCCAGTTCCTGCTTCGAAAGTTCTGAAACTTGCACATTGCCCGCGCGCTGCAAGGCTCGGATGTAGGCCGCGATGGCCCAGCGGTCGCGGGGTTCGATCTCCGCCGCATAGCTGTACATACGGCCGAAGCCGTTGGTCATCACGTCATAAAAATAACCTGCCGGCGCTTCCTTGAGACGGTCGATGTGATAAGAGGGCGGCACCGGGAATCCGCGCTGCACCACGCGGCCGTCCCCTTCTCCGGTCTTGCCGTGGCAAACCGTGCAAAAGATCTCATAGCGTTCACGACCGCGCTCCAAGAGCGGGCGGTCAACCACAAGGGGAAACGTTTCAACAAATTTCCCATCCACTTTGCCTTCATAAAAAGCCGGGTCACGGCGCAACTGACCCTGCGCGATCGTCCCCTCGC
>JAGOUK010000102.1 GCA_018061225.1 Candidatus Omnitrophota bacterium
CCGAATCAATGATGCGGCGCTGACCACGATCGCGATTGCGCGGGTTCTTATGAGCCGGTCGGATGCCCATGACGCGCTCCTGTTTTTGAGCGAAATAGGTCAGGCCAACGGGCTTGTGCCTGACGCTTTTTTTACTCAAGGGATGAATCGAATCGTGATGGACCTGCTGCCGGACGTTGCGGTGGGATTTTATGAGTCGGATATGGGCGGGTTGATCGGCGCGATGTTAGGCGAGAGTGAAGAGGATAGTGGGCAGGCGAAGGCATGGCGCACCTTTGTTGAATCCCTGACTCGGATCGAGCAAGACTGGCTGCGCGAGATACAGGCAGTGCTAAAAAAATCAGGCAGCCGCCTGGCCGCTCCGGCAAAAAATTTTGATGCTTCCGGCATCCCCGTGCTGAATTCAGATCCCGGCGGCTTCGTTCCCGGATTTACAGGTAAAGAGTCTGAAATAGCGGCTCGTTTTGGACGTGCCCATGCGGATTGGCGCTCGAATCGCTTCTACTGGATGACTAGCAAAGGGCATTACGCGCTGGTCAGCGTGCCTGTCCGCCGTGCGGCTCGGCAGAATAATCAGGAAGATATACCCGAAGACGCGCTGGAGACGCTGCTAAATGCGGCGGATCAATCTGCATCGGTCCATCAAGCGCAGCCGATACTCTATGTTATGTCCGCCAGGGACACGGGATCCGCGTTTGACGAGTCTTCCCGCCAGACGGTTGCCGGCATTCGGGCTGCCTTGACCAGATCCGGCAGAGGCGCGGTTCTGGAGCTGCCCCTGACCTCCGACGAGTCTTCCTTTGGAACCGCGCAGCAGATTCGTCTGCGACGAGCTCTCAGGGACGGTTATAACATTGTTCTGATGCTGAGCGCGGATGAGGTTCGGCGGGTGTATAGAGTGCTTCGTCTTCAGTTGGACGCGGATGAATGGGAGCAGCTCGAGGCGTTAACCGTGCATTCACCCGTCAGGCCTGGATCCGCCGAAGACGGAACCACCGCTAATTTTGCGATTGCCGCGGCGCGCGGGCGCTATCTTGCCGGTCTGAAGCACCGGCAGGGCGGCAGCCGACCCGACCCGGTACTTCCGGTGGATGCAGATCCATTTGCCGCGTGGCTATTAAAGGGGATTACCCGGCCGATTCTTGAAGCGCTCATGACGGTGCCGACGGATATTGAAGAAATACAATTTTATGAAACCCTCGACCGGGCGGCCTATGAGGCCCGCCGCATGCCCGGATATCTTGCGGATCTTCGCCGCGCCCTTTCGGCGGCCCGCTTGTCCGCGTAACGCCTTTTATGAGCAAAGAGTACCTCTTTAGGGCTGAACAGACGGTGAACCGGCCGCTGGCCGAAGTGTTCGATTTTTTCTCAAGACCCGAAAATCTGGCGAAGATCACACCCCCGCGGCTGGGGTTTGTGATTCTCACGCCAACGCCTATACAGATGAAGCCGGGCGCGGTGATCGAATATCATATCCGCGTGTTCGGTGTGCCCCTGCGGTGGGTGACTCTCATCACTGAGTATGAGCCGCCCTACCGCTTTGTGGATCTTCAAAAAAAGGGGCCGTATCGATTGTGGCATCACACCCACGTATTCAAAGCGTTGGGGCCGGACCGGACGCTGCTGACTGATGAGGTTCGATATGCGCTGCCTCTAGGCATATTGGGAGAACTGGCCCGACTTTTGTTTGTCCGCCGTGACGTGGAATCCATCTTCGATTATCGGCGTCAGGTGATCGCCCGCCTTTTTGGCCCCAAGCCCGACGAATACTAGCCTGATCCAAACGGTTCTCGGGACCATATTTTTGCTTGCTCAATACCGCGCGTTCGCGATAATGATGCCATGATACGCCGCGGACAAGAACTCAAAAGTTATATCTACGAAGAAATGGTGGCCCACCTGCCGTTCACGCTGATCGGCGTGTCTGCGGGGGTGGGGTTTGTTATTTTGGCGATGTTTGCGTCAGGCTGGGGGAGCGGCTTCGGCGAAGAACAGTTCCACTGGGCGCATATCCTTCATATTTTTTTTAGCGCGGCAGCGGGCGCGGCAATATTTAGATCCTACCGTGATTCTGTGCTCAAGGCCGTCCCCGTGGCCGCTCTCAGCGCCGTGCTGCTTTGCACGGTGAGCGACATCCTGATTCCATACGCCGGACTTAAGTTATCCGGCTATACGGCCCATCTGCATATTTGTCTGCAGGAGCACCCGGTTCGTGTCGCGGTCTCCGCCCTACTGGGCGTGAGCGCGGGTCTTATCGGAGTGCGTTTTTTTGCCCACTGCAACCGGGGGTTTCACCTGATGCATTTGCTGATCTCAACAGCAGCCTCCACCTTGTACCTGCTCAGCATGATTCCTCAGCTTGACCTACGATTCGCCATCGTGACCGCGCTCACGTTATTCTTTGCCCTCGTGCTCCCGTGTCTGGCGGGGGATATTCTGGTCCCGCTGTTATTGGTTCGGATGAAAGAGCCCTATAGCCACGAGCACGTGCATCACTCCGGCCATTCAGCGGACCACACGCACAAGCATTAATCCACCCAACTCGAGACAACTCACCTCGCGGCCGAGCCCGGCTGCTGCACCGCCCGATACGTATTACTGACGTTAACGGCTATTTGAGGCAATGATTAGTATGCTATTGATTATTTGTGATTAGTATTATATACTATTGATTACTATTATCTATCCATTGGGGTGGTAGCTGTATCGAAAATTGAGAGAGGGTTGAAAAAACAGTCATGACCACGTACGCGTTAGAAGCCAAAGATCTAATCGTTCGCTATGGTAAGCATGAGGCGCTCCGTTCGGTGACTTTGGGCGTGAAGAAGGGTGAGACCTTTGGTTTTATCGGACCCAACGGGGCTGGCAAAAGTACTTTTATCAAAACAGCGCTAGGCCTCCTCCTCCCGCATTCGGGATCGGTGGTCCTCAACGGCCTCGCTCCCGGCAACACGGCGTCCCGGGTCAAGCTCGGCTTTGTTCCCGAAGAAGCCAATTATTACCGTTATCTGACACCCGAAGAGATCCTGCGCTTTTATGGCCGCATCTTCAAGGTTCCGAAGGTATTGTTAGAAAATCGGATCACCGAACTCTTGACGCTGGTGGGGCTGGAGAAGGTCCGGCGCAAACGCGCATCGACTTTTTCGAAGGGGATGATGCAGAAGATCAGTCTCGCCCAGGCGCTGATCAACGATCCGGACACGCTGATTCTCGATGAACCGACATCCGGCCTTGACCCGCTCGCCAAGCTCAATCTCCGATCCATCCTGATCCGCCTGCGCGAGCAGGGTAAGACGCTTTTTTTCTCATCCCACGAACTCTCCGAAGTGGTGCTGCTTTGTGATTCCATGGCCATCTTAGTCGGCGGGCGGGTGATGGCGGAGGGGCCGCTCAAGGATGTGGTGGGCGACAGCGAGCGGAATTTGGAGCGGCTGTTCGTTCAGCTGGTGCAGGGGGAAAAACGATGATCGTCGTCTTTGAAATCGCCAAACTCGTGATCAAAGAGATCCTCAGAAAAAAAGACTTCTATGTCGCGTTTATTCTCACGGGGGTGGTTGTTGTATACGCGGCGCAACTGCGGTTCTACGACATGTCCAACGCCCATCGGTATTTGCTCGATATCGGTCTGGGATTGAGCTTTTTCTTTGCGGTGATTCTCACCGTGGCTCTGGCAGCGCGCCAGTTTGCCGGTGAAGTGCAGGCTAAGACTTGCCATGTCTTATGGGCCAAGCCTGTTTCCCGATGGCAATTTGTGTTTGGAAAATTCCTGGGTTCATTTCTTTCGGGCGCGGCGTGCTTCGCTCTCTTTTACGCGGCCCTGCTCCTGGTTGCTCTGACGAAGACATCCGCAATCTCTCTTGTCACGGCGGGGGAGACCTTTTTTCTGTTCAGCCTCTGTCTTATGATGCTCACCGCCCTGGCGGGGATGCTGTCCTACTTTGTCTCAACACCCATTGCGGTATCGGTCACGCTGTTTTTATATTGCGTGATCAGTGTCTACGGGTTTTATGCGCGGGAGGCGGCGCGGCATCTTCAGGGCCCGGTCCGCTGGGCAGTTGACGCGGCTTACATGGTCGCGCCGCATTTTGAGTTTTTTGACCTTCGTCAGCGTTTTATCCATTCGGCTGAGCCTGTCGGCGCCTTGCTGGTCCTTTTTTTGACCGCTTATGCAGTCGTCTATACAGGGTTGTTCTTGTGGATCGGATGGCTTAGGCTCCGGGAGCGGCCGGTCGCATGAAGGCGTTTGTCCTGCCGCTTGCCGCAATGCTCGTAACGGGTGCGGTGGGTTCCCCCATCGGAGCAAAGCTGATTCTGGCTGAAGCGCCTGAAAAAGCAACTTTGGAGAATCCGTTGTTCGCGGCTCTCGGGTCCGCCAAAGAGGCGGCCGGCGACCTGATCTATCAGCGGGCGGACGAATATTTTCATGGCGGGATGGACCGCAACATGATGAGTTTGCACGGCGAAGCCCATGAGGATGAAGACGACCCCCGCTACCATGCCGAGGTGGAGACGACCGATTGGGTGATGCGCGTCAACAGCAGCATTCGCATCATGGAGCACCGCCATCTTGAGAATCAAGACTCAGCCGAGATCCTGCCGCTGCTCAGCATGTCCACGACTCTCAATCCCAAAAATATGGACGCGGCCCTCACCGCGGCATATTGGCTCGAGAAGGCGACCGGAGACGTCGAAAAACCGATTGAGGTGCTCATCAAGGCATCCAAAGCGGATGACCGTGATTGGAAAGCGCCGTTCGCTATCGGTGAACTGATTTTCCTGAAGAAAAAACAGCCCCGCGATGCCGTGCCATATTTTGAAAAGGCTGTATCGCGGCTGGTACCGGATAATGCGATGCCGTTTGATTGGGTGCGGGTCCGATATACGCTGGCCGAAGCGCTCTCGGCGAGCGGGGAGACGGAAAAGGCATTGGAGCGCTATCGTGAGACATTGGCGCTTGCCGAACAGCGGCCAGAATCAGCTCTGCCGGAAGTTTTGCGTCAAAAGATCAAGGCGCTCGAGTCAAATCTTGCGTCGTCCAAAGCCCCGGAAGACAATAAAAGCATATGAACCCCCTCGCGCGTTTGGTAAAATACGCCCTCCTTCCAAAGCACATCAACGCGCCCGTAGCTCAATTGGATAGAGCGTCAGCCTCCGAAGCTGAAGGTTACTGGTTCGATCCCAGTCGGGCGCACCATTCGTATTTCGCTGATAAAGCCTCATCTGCGTCGTTGCCGCTCGTCGACGTACCTACCGGTACGCCTCCGTCGCGGCGCCTAGCATCTGAGGCTTTCTCAGCGAAATACGATACCCCGGCCTCATCTGCTTCGTTGCTCGGGGACTTGCGCACTGTAGAGTGCGCCGCGCCCCCTCGCGCCTCGCATCTGACGGCATCTTGTCGAAAAGTTGTAACCGGCCTCAAGTTCATACTTAACTTAATGACCGTGTGGCGGCGGGGCGCAGAGCCTGCGC
>JAGOUK010000103.1 GCA_018061225.1 Candidatus Omnitrophota bacterium
ATCAAAGTCCGTCCGCTCCAAAGCCCCAAAACGGCTGATGGTCTGCGCGCGTGTCAGCCGCTCCACCACGACGCCCTCGGCCCGTGCCGTCTCGACCGACCGGTCGAACGCGCTCAAGTCCTTGGATTGGCCGATATGCAGCGAACCGCAAGGATTGAAGTTCACTTTGGGGTAACGGGTGAGCCACTTTTCTTTCAAGAGCCGTGTGCTGCGGATCATGAGCCGGCAAGTCGCCGTGTCGCGGACCAATTGGCAGATCATGGAAGCGCTCCGGGAGGAAGCGGCGAGGGCGGGGCCGGTTTGGCGGTCGGTGACGGCGATTTTTTCGCTGCCGCCCCGTTCCGCGATAAAAAAAGCGGCTGAGAGCCCGGCGAAGCCGGAGCCGATAATGAGGGTATCAAAGGTTTTTTTGCGCGTCATAGAGGCATATTGTACAATAATTACTTTCGTGAACCCGATCCAGTGGTGACTCAAGCGCCAAACCGAAAGGCCGCCCGTGTCCGAACGCATCCGTCTGACCCGTGAAGGGCATAACAAGCTTAAGGCAGAGTACGAGGATCTCACCACACGGCGCCGCCGCGAGATCGCCAAGATGCTCGAGCATGCCCGCGCCTTTGGAGATCTCAAGGAAAACGCCGAATACGATGCGGCCAAGAACGCACAGGCGCATAACGAAAAGCGCATTGCTGATATCTCGGACCGCCTTTCCCGCGCGGAACTCATCGACGACTCCAATCTCGACAAGGATAAAATCCTGATCGGCGCCAGCGCGCTCTTGCGCGATTTGGAGAATGATGAAGAATTCACTTACATGATCGTGTCGGCCGAAGAAGCGGATTATGCCGAGAACAAGATCTCTATTTCATCGCCGATCGGTCAGACCCTACTGGGTCACAAGGTGGGAGATGAAGTCCAGATCAAGGTTCCGGCCGGCGTTCTCAAATACAAAGTCCTTAAAATTTCCCGATGAAGAAGCCTCGTTTGAGGTTTTGGGTTCCGGCCCTGGCGCTAATTTTGATGGCGGGCTGTGCCGCGCCCCGGCAGCAAGTGCGGCAAACCCCCGCTCATGACTACACGCCTTTCAGTTCAACTTCCGGGATGCAGACACAGCAGCCCTTTTTTATTCCCTCCACCGATCTCCTGCCGTCAAATGTAATTCCCGAAGCGTCCAAGTCGCCTCTGTACCACACGGTGCGGCCCAAAGAGACGATGTGGAGAATTAGTCAGACTTACCATGTGCCGATGAACGCGATCCTTGAGGCCAACAATATCAGTGATGCTCGCAAGATCAAGATCGGCCAACGCCTTTTGATTCCCGGTACGACCGCCACGGCTACCTATAATCAGGTGATGCCCTATCTTCCGCAGGCGGACCGTTGGCGCTACATTGTCGTGCATCACACGGCAACCCGCGACGGCAATGCCGAGACGATCAACGCGCTGCATCTGCGCCGCGGCTGGAAAGAGGGAATGGGCTATCACTTCCTCATCGACAACGGCACTGATGGCCGCGCGGACGGCGAGATCGAAGCCGGTCGGCGCTGGCTGCGCCAGATGGACGGCGCGCATGCCAACAAGTCCAACATGAACCACATTGGTATTGGTATTTCGCTGGTCGGTAACTTTAGCGAGACGCAGATCTCGGAAGCGCAGCTGAGTTCGCTCGTTCAGTTGGTGAAGACACTTCAAAAACGATATGGTATACCTATGTCCAATATCATCGGACACCGCAATGTTCCGGGCGCTGCAACGGAGTGTCCCGGCAATAATTTTCCCTGGACACGCTTTAGACAAATGGTGGAGGCCGAGTAAACATGGCTGATTTTAAGACCCCTGAAGATTTTTTAAATTTGGGCCGCCAAATCCCGCGTAACCCGTCTTTTTGGACAACGCTGGTTTTGGGCGCGCTGCTCGTCATGGCCGCGCTCACGATGTTTTTTTCTGTAGGACCGGACGAAAAGGGCGTCGTTCAGATGTTTGGCAAATACATCCGCACCGTCGATCCCGGACTGCATATGAAACTGCCGCTCGGCATCGAGACCGTGACGCCGGTCCGCGTGGAGCGTATCTTTAAGGAAGAATTCGGCTTTCGCACCTCTGAAGCCGGCGTGCGGACTCAGTACGCGGCGAAGAACTACTTGGAAGAGTCTTTGATGCTCACCGGCGACTTGAACGCGCTGGAAGTGACTTGGATCGTTCAGTTTAAGGTGGCTGACGCGCGAAAGGCACTGTTTAGCCTTCGTGACGCGGTCCGGACGCTGCGGGATATTTCGGAAGCGGTGATGCGCCGCCTCGTCGGCGATTATTCGGTGGATGAAGTGCTGACGTCCCGCCGCGCGGAGATCGGTGTGGCGGCCGAACAGGAGATTCAACAAATCCTCAACAGCTACGACAGCGGAATTCATATCGTCACCGTCAAGCTTCAGGATGTGACCCCGCCCCAGCCGGTGAAAGCCGCGTTCAACGACGTCAACGAAGCCAAGCAGGAGCAGGAGCGCACCATCAATCAAGCTCTGCAGGCTTACAACGAGGTTATTCCGCGCGCCAAAGGTGAGGCGGAGCAGATGGTGCTCGAAGCCGAGGCGTATTCGGTGACGCGGGTCAACGAAGCCAAGGGTGACGCCAGCCGGTTTGATGCCCTGCTCACGGAGTACAGTAAATTTCCGCAGGTGACGCGCGCGCGTCTGTATCTCGAGACCATGGAAAAAGTTCTGACGCAAACCAAAGAAAAATTCATCATGGACGGCGAGGGGACGAACCCGCTGCCGTTCTTTGACCTAAGACAGAAGGGGAATTCCTAATGCCGCGCCCCGCAGCCATTGCCATGTTCCTGTTTGTCGGCGTCATTCTCGCCGCCCTGCTCGGGAATCCGTTCTACACCGTACCGGAAGGCCGTCAGGCCGTGATCACACGATTTGGTGAACCGGTCGGCGGCGCGGTCACCAAGACCGGCCTGCATTTACGACTTCCTTTCATTGAGCAGGTCCATTTGTTTGAGACCCGCATCCTGGAATGGGACGGCGATGCCAATCAGATCCCGACCAAGGACAAACGCTTCATTTGGGTGGACACCACCGCCCGATGGAAAATTGCCGATCCGCTGAAGTTTCTTCAAACCGTCGGCAATGAGTCAGCCGCGCAAGCGCGCCTTGACGACACCGTCGACGCGATCACCCGCGACGTCATCTCCGATCAGCTGCTCATCGAAATCGTGCGTAGTTCTAACCGCGAGCTCACACAGAATCTGATCCAGGAAGGCATCGCGGACACGGAGATGACGAAGGCTGACATCATTAAGGCCGGCCGCAACGTGCTCACCCGCGAGATCCTGAGCCGCGCCCAAAAAATGACGCCCGAGTACGGAATCGAACTCGTGGACGTGCGTATCAAGCGCATCATCTACATCGATGACGTCTTGAAAAAAATCTACGAGCGCATGGTTGCCGAGCGTAAGCGTGCTGCCCAGCAGTTTAGGTCCGAGGGTCTGGGCCGTCAGGCCGAGATCGGCGGACGCCGCGAGAAAGACTTGAACACCATCCGTTCTGACGCGTACCGGCGGTCTCAGGAGATCAAGGGTAAGGCGGACGCCGAAGCCGCGCGGATTTACGCCGAGGCCTATGGTAAGGATTCGGACTTTTACCGTTTTGTGCAGACCCTGAAGAGCTATGAAAAAACCATGGATGCCAAGACAACACTCGTGCTTTCTTCTGACAGCGATTACCTGATTTATTTGAAGTCGATCGACAGCGGTTCTGTGGCGGTATCCAAATGAACCGCCTCCAACAAGTTCTCGCCGCCGCCGTTCTAACCGTTGGGTCACTCGGCTTAGTCTCCGCGCCCGCCCTTGCCGATATGGCAGCTGCCGGTTCGTTGGACGCACGCGCTTCAGGGTTGGTTCAAAAAGGTGTGACCGCCTATGACGGATTGAGCGGTTACCAGGCCATGCTGCACCGCGAAACACCCAAAAAAGATAGCCGCAAAATGCGGGTGGACGAAATGTTCCTCCGTTACGACAAGCCTTCGACGATTTTTATGAAGTACACGGCCGGCCGTCAAAAGTCGCTGCAGGTGCTTTGGTCGGACGGGAACTTTGGCGGCAAGATCATGACGCGTCCTCCCGGCCCCTTCTTTGATTTCATTCCTATTCAGGCGATGGATCCCGAAGACAAGCGCATCACCCGCGAAGAGGCCAGACCTCTGAAGGATGCGGGAATTGGTCATATGATCAATCAATTTGCCCGGGAATGGTCGGACGGACAGGCTGCCGGCAAGGCCAAGGTCGAATCGATCGGCCCAGCCTCGGATGATCAGGGTCTGACACGGCTCCAGGTGCGAATCGATGCGCCGAACCGCCAATATGCCCGCGAAGCACTTTACTTTAGGGATGCGGACGGTTTGCCGGTCGGGGTTGAATTTTTGACCGATCAGGGGACAGTTGTGGAGTCTTACCGTTACAGCGCGATCAAGGTCAATCCGGCCAAGGATGACGCTGAGCTCGTAACCGCGATGGATCCCCGCCTTTTTTCGGAATACTACTCAAAGATCTGATCTGCCGCGATGGCGATAGACTTCCAGGCAATTGACGAGGCCCGCAAAACGCTGGGCCTCGACTCTTTTGCGTCCCAGGAAGAAATCCGTTCCGCCTACAAAAAACTCGCCGCCGAACTTCACCCAGACCGCCACGCCTCCTCGACCCCCGAAGACCGCGCCGCCGCCGAAGAACGCTTCAAAAAAGTCTCACACGCCAACGATGTTCTCACAGAATACTGCGCCCGCTACCTTTATTCCTTTAAAGAAGATGATGTGAAGCGCTCGCTGGTTGATCCCGAGACGCGCGCGCATCTCAAGCGGTATTACGACGGTATGTGGGGACATCGAGTAGATCTTTAGAGTAGAATAATCAGATGATTTCTCCGACCAAGGTCACCATTATCACTGGCGCATTCATGCTGGCATCGCTGTCTATTTCGGGAATGCCGCAGCCGCAGCTCGCGCATGCCGCTGACAGAGGCCAAACAACGATGATCTTGCGTGAGGGGTCGGCGTGGAAGAGTCTTGGTAACGGCGTCTATGCTTCGGCGGCGCCGGGAACCGTTTTTAAGGCGGGGGATTCTATATGGGCGGGACAGGGGGCCTATCTGACCGTGGGTCCCAGCAGCGAGAATATTGTGATGCTTAAAGGCGAGATCAAGATCGCCGAATCCGACCCGGCAACACGTTTGGATCTGAAGCGCGGCCGTGTCTACGCAGCACTGGACAACTGGCGCGGCGGCGCGTTTGAGATCCGCACCCCTCAATCGATCGCGGCGGTCCGGGGAACTGACTTCAGTGTGAGCCAGAGCACGCAGGCGACTGAGGTTGCGAATTATCGGGGGGAGGTCCAGGT
>JAGOUK010000104.1 GCA_018061225.1 Candidatus Omnitrophota bacterium
TCTCAAGCCCGTCAAAGCGAAATAGCAACTCAAAAGTTTCATCGAGGACGAATGGGCCAGGCTTAAGCCGTCTCATTTCAATCGTCACCACCCCGTTCACTACTGTGCGGTCATCTGAATGAACAACGGTAACGGTTCTTTTGAAAAGGAAGTTAGGCGCGTGAAAATTTACATCACTTGTCTCTTCTTCAAGCCTGGAGACGGTAGATGTCGGCTTGGTGACGCGAGGACCTCCGAAATCAGCGTCCTCGTCCGCTTCATCCAAAGTGACATATAAATTGCCGTCGGCAAATCTTACATCCAAATGAATGTTGGATAAGCCCTGTTGACTCCCACTAAAGTCTACCGTTGTGCTAAAGGCATCAGGCTCCCCCCAATCCCGAGCAGTGGCGCCCCTATCGGTCGACACCGATGATTCAACTGTGGCTTCAACAGCGGACTGGCTAAAACGCTCCGCCAAGTCCGACAAACCTGCCCCCTGTAAAACTTGCTGAGTCTGGGAACGATCGCCGTTTAAAACGGCTGCCAAAAACACTACCCTCTGAGCATCGGTTGTCGTTGGCATCCCGAAGAATCCTGCCTGCACTTGATTTAGAAGCACTCCTGCCGGACCCGCCTGATCAGAGCCAATCATTGATGCGACAGCGCTGTCAAAGGAGGAAGGAAGCTGCCTGTCAAATATTGCTTCAAGGTTCAAATATGATTGAGCCCTGACAGCCTTAGCAGCATCAGATTCAGGGTTCGAATCTGCATATATCGATGCCCACACAATCCGGTGTAACGCTATCGCGGGCTCAACATTCTCCCGTGTAGTAAAATTGGCCGGCGCGATGAGCGCGTTGATCTGCCTCAATCTTGTTCTGATCGCCTCTTCGCCAACCCCGGACTCCTGAGCCATTTTTACATATTGATCGACCATGCCAGGATTCGTGTTGGGTGCCTCGGCATGATATGAATCTTCCGGAGTCGCCCCTTGACCGGGAGTGGAAGCAACGGGGGCTTCGGCATTCAGTGCCATGGCCCCAATAACACCAGACAACTCCTGTCCGATAGCTTCTGTTTTAGTCTTAAGCTCCTGATTCAACGCCGCCAGCGCTTCGTGAGATTTTTCGCTCAATTGACGCGGCTCCACGAGCGAGATCATAAATTTGCTTTTCGGCTCAGTACCCGAAAAACGGATCAACACCCGCCACTGAACACCTTCCTGATCCGTAACGATCATATCGTACCCGTCATGAACCTCGAGACCGTCCAACTCATCCACCTTGACTGACTTTTTGAGCGGCCCGGTGATGGTAAGGGCGCCCAGCGATGAGCCGTCTTCGAGTCCTTCAAGACCTGTTTTGACCGCCTCGCGACGCGCATTGATCTGGGGCGCGGTGGTTGTCTTGTCACCGAATTCCAGGCTTGTAATATCATCGCCGAGCACGCCGAATTCGTAGGCTATTTCCAAAAGTGCATCAGCAAGATCCTTCGCTGCGCCCGACTCCTGAGCATGAGCACGAGACGCGACAATGAGCATTTGGATCAAACCACTCATACCGTCCTTCTCCGCCACATGTCCGTGGGAGGTGCCGCCCGATTCCTCCATGCCCAGGAACCTACGTCCGATCACACCGACTCTTTGACGCAGCGATAGGATCAGCGCAGCGATATATTTGAAACCCACGCCGGTCACAATCACCTTGCGATTAAACTTCGCCGCAATGAAGTCAATCAGCCTGGTCGTGGCATGTGACCGCACGATCATGTAATCATCATCAGGCATAACTCCGTTGCTCAGTCGGTCGTGAAGCATCAATACGGAGTTGTCATTGCCAGAAAGCGTTCTCCATTTACCATTAACCTTGATGGAAACGACCAATCGGTCACCGTCGGGGTCGTGCGCAAATACGACCGGCACATTATGTTTATCTGCTATTGCCTGGGCTGCATTCAAATTATTCTTACCAAGAGGGTCTGAAGTCGAGCGGGCACGGGCTGATTGGTTGGCCTGGTCGCCCAAGCCGGGATCGCTCAATGGAGTAATTTCATCGATTCCGCTTGCTTCATCCTTCACCAAATAATAGTCTCGATCCTCCACGTATCCCAAGCGGCCAAGTAGGCGCTGGGTGGCGGGTCCGCTCGCGCCGTTAAAGGCCGTATAAACAAATTTGAAGCCCTTCTCCCGGGCGCTCGCAAGCACGCCCGCATATCCCTCTTCCATTGTCTGGTCGATGGCGTCGAAGTAAGCCTCCTCCGCGTCCAATTCTTCCTCAAAGGACAGGTCGGAATACAAACCGCTTTCCACGAACTCCTGTAGGGATCCTTCGTGTGGACTCGTAACATTCGTTTCACTAAGCTTGGGCGTGCGGCTTGTGATCTCCTGGAGCGCCTCCGGCATAAGCTGTTCTCCCGCCGAACCCATGATCTTGATCCCATTGTCTAAAAAAGTGTTGTGGCTGGCGGACAACTGGAGTGTGAATACGGTCGAGACGATGATCGTTGCCGCGTATTTATTGACCAACTGTTTCAGTTTTCCAAACCAATGAGATAAGAACGATGCGAATGGTGTGGAAACGGGCCTGCTGACAACCGTAACCGGAATTCCCGCAGCGAGAAGCATGCGCACCGCCAAGTCAGCATACTCGTCCGACCCGTCACGCACTTCCCTCGTGATAAGAGCCTGGCCCGTCTGACTAGTCTCCTTATACCAACGAATATGCGCCTCGACATACTGCATAACCGTCGTGCGGCTGAAATAATTGGGCCCGACTTTACCTTCGGCCAAATTCTCGAGCTTGGATCGCACTCCGGCAGTGCCCGGCATCAGAACGCCC
Organism: Candidatus Omnitrophota bacterium; assembly: GCA_018061225.1. Taxonomy (GTDB): domain Bacteria; phylum Omnitrophota; class Gorgyraeia; order 2-02-FULL-51-18; family JAGOUK01; genus JAGOUK01. Next base: position 2,820 of record JAGOUK010000104.1, read on the forward strand.
GTGGGTGAATCAAATCCAGCTTCGATTTGATCAGCTTTCCCATCATCAATCAATTTATCTAAAGCCGCTCGCTGTTCGACAGACACAAACGGGCTGGCATACCAATCCTTGACGGTTGGGACAACCTCCGGCTTCCATTTATTTGCGGCCATGGCCTCTAACTTAGTTGTCCGTTCTTGCGTGAGCTCAGCCAATCTCGCGCCCTCAGAAATGATGGGAACCCAATTTGCCTGTATCGTTACGTGGTAGGGGCCTTCGGCTCCGCCTTTTCCTTCAAAGGTATTCACGTCGGCCAAGCCGGTCAGCTGCACATAAATCGTGCCGAGTACTCCGCCGAAGGCTTTCTTCACAACGATGGGAATATGATAATTGGTCGCGCCGGGACCGATTGGGCTGCGGAGATATTGCTGGGTGTTGTCAGGACGATGTGCTGCTTCGTCCACATCCAACCTGACATCATCAACAAAATAATCTAAATCTGGATCCTTGTCATCCAAGCTCAGAACAAGCTCGTAGTCACCGTTTGCGGTGCGGTCAACATCCAAGCCGATCGAAAATCTCTTCTTATCAAGACGAACTGACTCGCTAATGCGAATCTCTACAATAGTCGGTGTAATCACAGAATCTTCATCACTCGCCATCCGCGCGCCGTCTCCGGCAGTTGGCCTCGCATCATTAGAGAGGCTGCCGCGAACGCTGATTCTTTGGCTTAATTCGGCGGGCACAATCCCAAGCCTGGCACCTGACACCAATTCACCGACCAGTTCGGCGGGGCCCATTGCTTGATTCATCGCGGCTTCTTTTGAGCTGGTGCGGCCGTTGGAGGCGACGCGGGTGTTCTCGCTGTTATCAGCGTCTAAGCCTTTGATCTGGGACAAAAGGAGTTTTTCGTAACGGGCGGTGTCGGTCTCGGCCAGCACTTGCGGGAGCAGCGAGACATACGAATAGCCGGCTCCGCGGAGCATGGCCTTCAAATTGGGTGAGTGATAACCGCCGGTGATGAGCACGGCTTTGTTGATTTGGTCTTTTTCCATCTTGGAGACGACCTGGTCCATGAACACGCGGTCGCGGCTCAGCGTGAGGTCGTAGAAGTGAAAGGCGTCTTCGCGCGCCGCGTCATACGAGGCCTCGAGCGTCACGGCGTTCTCGTAGTGGAGGTCCAGGTCGGCGATCTTGCGGTTGAGGAAACCCGTGATGAGACGCATGTCAAAAAGGCTCTTGTCGGAGCGGATGCGGTTGAAGTCTTCGGGGCTCACTTTGAGCGCGATCAAGTCCTGCAGCATCTCGAGGTTGCGGCCGAATACCCAGAGCACCGCCTCATCCCGCGTCTTGGCCATCGTCAAAAAAAGCTGTTCTTCAAATTCGTGGATCTCACCGACGACGCCGAGCGCGTTCATCCGGCGCATCTCTTTGAGGTAATCAAAATATTTACGGAGATTGGGGAAGGACGCATCGCGACCGTTGAGCTTATCGGCAAAAAGCGCGTAGAACCCGTCCTCGCCGGCGGCGGCCTGCGGACCCTTCTTCTTGTGCACGGCCAGAAGCTCTTCGCGGTCGGCCTGTGGAAGAGTCTTCATCGCCTCGCGTTCTTCGCTGGAGGCGGCCTTGAAGTCGATCTTTTTCTCAAGATTACGGAGCTTGCGAAGGTATTTGATATTGGCGTAGCGGGAGGCATCGAAACCGGCAGCGTCAGCGGCTTTGAGCAGGTCTTCGGAGTAATCGGCCAAGGAGCGGTCGCCGCTATTGTGCTTGGCGCGCAACGCGTCAAGATTCTTCAGGTCCTGGGCAAAAAAGTCATTCTTCAAGGTCTCTACTGAGCGCTGAACGCGGTCAAGATACGCGCGAACACGGTCACGGCGTTCCACTAGACCCTGGTAAGTCTTGAGCGTCTCAAGGTACAGCGCGGGATCTTCCACTCCCCAAAGCGTGAAGTCACGGTCGCCGACCAGGTTGGCGTAGTCATGGCCGCGCATTTCGCCTTTGCGGACGAGCTTGCGCGCGACATCCTGGCGGACTTTCTTATCAAAGAACGGCTTCATGTAGCCCACAGAAACATCGCCCGAATCAGCTTCGGTGAAGACGGTGTTGATATCTTCCTTAGGCAGGATCTCATCGAGGGCTCGGGCGACATTCATCTGCCCGGAATCATTGGTGTGCGCGTCCTGGATCAGAATGAGGAGCTTGGAATCCCCCGGCGCTTTATAGGAATCGTCAACCACCGCGACGGATTCCGGGAGTCTAAAGTTTATAGCAGGCTTTAAAGAAGCGGGCACAATCGTCGGTAGCGCCGGGGCGGCCATGGCGGCTTGCTCAGCCGTAAAGGCCAGGATGACCGCAATTGCGATCGGGCGAAGGTTGTTCCGACGGTGCTTTTCCATGTGCTTCACTCCTCTAGACGTGTTTACGATCAAACGCAATGGGGTCGCGTCTTAGTTATATGAACTCTTGAACAAAAAATCATTGAACATCTCTTATTGGACCCCCTACAGCCCATTCCCTTACTCAGTAGGAAGTCTGCCCCACGATTGGAGAGTTTTCAAGGAAACGTCCAAAAATAGATCAA
>JAGOUK010000105.1 GCA_018061225.1 Candidatus Omnitrophota bacterium
GCGAAGGCATCCTCTTCCGCTGACGATTCATTCTGTATAATGCCCACATGCACGCGCAAATTTTTCGTCGAAAATTGATGGGTTGGTTCAGGAATAATGGGCGGGATCTGCCTTGGCGGCGGAAACGTACTCCTTACGCGACTTGGATTAGCGAGATGATGCTGCAGCAGACTCAGGTGAAGACGATGCTGCCGTACTTTGATGCTTGGATGAAGGCATTCCCCTCAGTGAAGGCCTTGGATCAGGCGCCGCTTGAGGAAATGCTGCTCAAGTGGCAGGGGCTGGGTTATTACGCGCGGGCTAGGAATATTAAGAAGTGTGCGCGTGTTTTGATGGAAAAGTACGGTGGGAAGCTGCCGGCGGATTATGAGGCGCTGCAGGAGCTGCCGGGCATCGGGCCTTATTCGGCAGGGGCGATCGCGAGTATCGGCTTCGGGCTCAAGGCGCCGATCGTGGATGGGAATGTGCTGCGCGTCCTAGCGCGTGTGTTCGAGATCGAAGAACCCATCGATAATCCGGCGACTCGCGAAAAGATACTCAAACTCCAGAGAGAACTCGTGCCGGACCTCGACCCGGGAGTGTTCAACGAAGGTTTAATGGAATTGGGGGCGCTGGTCTGCACGCCTCAGAACCCGTCCTGCCTCGCCTGCCCTGTGGCCTCGGAATGCGGGGCAATCAAGTCCGGCAAAGAAGATATCCTTCCGCGCAAGGCGAATGAGAAAAAAATAACCAAGGTCCAGGCTTGGGCTGTTGTGCTGCGTCACAAGGACCGGTATTTTTTGCATCGAAGGCCGGAGGGACAGGTTATGGGCGGGTTATGGGAATTTCCGGAACAAAAAATGCCTCAGGGCAAGGCAGCTTCGGCTTCAAGCGAGCTGAGATCAGTGGCGACGGCCATCGGCATGCCGTCCAAATCCGTTGAGCGGCTATTTGTGTTGAAGCGTCATTACACGCGTTTTGCGGAGACGCTCTCCGTCTATTCGGCCGAGGTCGGTCCGGCTGTCGGAGAGAATATTGGACGGGGTTGGGAATGCCGTTGGGTCCTGTCGCGCGAACTGGACAAGCTTCCCCTCACCTCGGCCCACGCCCGAATTCGCGCGCGGCTTTAGTTGGCGGTCTGAACCGCTCCCGCTTGTGACGCGGGTGAGCCGGGGGCCGAGTCAATGATGCTGCGGATCTTGTCGACCAGCCGTGTGGTGACCCCGTAATCCGTCGCGGCGATATTTCCGTTGGTGTCGATAAGGACCATAAACGGAAACCCGCTCACCCCATATTTTTCGGTCACCAGGCCTTTGGCGTCCAATAAGACCCGGTAACGAATCCCTCTTTGTTTTACGTATTCAAGCACCTTGCCTCGGCCCTCCCGAGAATTCACCGCCAGCACGGCTAATTCGTCCGGCCCAAAAGCGTCTTCGAGCTGGTTGAGATTGGCGATTTGCTTCATGCAGTACGGACACCAGGTTGCCCAAAAAGCGAGCAGCACCGGAGACTTATCCCTAAACGAACTCACCCGTACCGTTTTGCCCGCAAGGTCTTTGAGCTTAAACGTCGGCGCCGACGGCTCTGCGGCAATAGCCGAACCGGCCGTCAGGATTGCTGCAATGAGCATAACTGTGAACCCGAATAATTTTTTCATACTACTTTTTTCTCGAAGGCATCGGGGCGCAGCTGCCCTTGGCCATACGGCGCAGCTGACCGCAGGCGGCGGCGATCTCATTGCCGCGCGAGAAGCGCACCGTCGCCGGGACTTCATTGCGGACCAGCACGTCCTGAAACGCTTTGATCTCCGGGTACGTGGGCCGCTTGTATTCAAATTCCGGAATAGGGTTGAGGGGTATCAAATTGACCTTGCAATGCACTTCGCGCAGCAGCATCGCGAGCTCCTTGGCGTCAGAGATAGACGCGTTCAGCCCTTTGGCCAGCAGGTACTCGAAGGTGATGACACGGTTGGTCTTGTCGACGTAATTCTTGCAGGATTCGATAAGCTCCTTGACCGGCCAACGGCGGTTCACCGGCATCAACTTGCCGCGAACCTCATCATTGGCTCCGTGCAGCGACACGGAAAGCTCGACCTGTATCCCCTTTTCGCTAAACGAGTCGATCTTGGGCACGAGACCTGAAGTCGAAACAGTGATCTTCCGCGCGCCGATCTCAAAACATTTGGGATCATTGAGCCGGCGGATGGCCGCCAGCACCTCCCCATAATTGTCGAAGGGCTCGCCCATCCCCATGAACACAATATGCGAAATATCCTTGGTGTCGGACACATCGCGGGCATGCAGCACTTGAGCGACGATCTCGCCGGAGGTGAGATTCCTCGCGAATCCGGCCTGACCGCTCGCGCAGAACACGCAGCCAAATTTGCAGCCGACCTGGCTCGACACGCAGACCGTCCGGCGCAGCTTGCGCGGAATATAAACGGTCTCCGCCATTTCCCCGTCACCGAAGCGGACGAGCAGCTTGACGCTGTCGTCTTCGCGCGATCCGGACTTCTGCACGATCTCGCCCACATTGATCGCGAACTCGGACATGAGACTCGCGCGCAGCGAGGCCGGCAGGTTGACCATCTTGTCGAAGCTGTAAACACCGCGGCGGTAAATCCACTCCACCACCTGATCGGCGCGGTATTTGTCGATCCCCCGCTCTCCGAAGAGCTCGCGCATCGCCTCGGGATCATAATTCAATAGGTCAATTTTCATGGATCACTTTTCTTCCTGTTTAACGCCGCGTAAAAATATTGTGTTGGTTCAAGTCGCGTTTGCCCAGATGCCCGATATCGTTCAAGAGATGTATCTTCACGCGCTGAGAATTTTTCTCGACCACGGTGATACTGGTGTTGTCGATCCTCAGGTTCAGCAGCGTGTGGTCAAAGTTTGACCGCAGCCAATCCGACACCAAAGACGCGATCACTCCGCCATGCGTCACGATCAGCACCCGCCCCGACGCGTGTGACTTCATGATGGCTTCCGTCCGTTGCCGCACCCTCGCGTGAAACTCTCCCACCGTCTCGGCGCCCGGGATTTTCATTCGCGTGGGCGACTTAAGCCAACGGTCATAACCGCGCCGATATCGCGCGTTGACTTCATCCGTGGTCAACCCCTCCCACTCGCCGAGGCAAATCTCACGAAGCCGTTTGTCAATCACCGGTTTGTGTCCGGTGAGCGACGTGATCGCCCTGCAGGTGGTTATCGCCCGTCCCAGGTCGCTCGAATAAACCCGATCAAACTGATGTCCCGCCAACCGCCGAGCGACCTTGCCCGCCTGCCGCAACCCCCGGTCATTGAGCCCTGAGTCGGAATGTCCCTGAATGCGGCTCTGGCTGTTCGAATGAGATTCGCCATGCCGGACCAGATACAAAAAAAGCGAATTAGATTGAGATTGCATGGAGCGATCACTGCCGCGCAAAGGCGGCCCTTCAAAGTTAAAAAATGGCGTTCAGATCCGTCACAAACTTCATGTCGGACGGATGGATGAGAAGATTCTCTTCTTTTTTGTACACTTGGGCAAGCTTGACGTAGTTGGCGGCCGACTGACGCAGATGCTTCAGATCCGCGGGTCCGAGACGCCGCACCACTTTGCCGGGCGTGCCGACGACCAATGATCTTGGCGGAATCTTGACCCCTTCGAGCACCACCGCGCCGGCACCAATGATCGAAGACGCACCAATGACGGCACCGTTCAAGATAATCGCCCCGATACCGATGAGCGCAAAGTCCTCCACGACGCACCCATGCACGTTGGCCGAATGTCCCACGGTCACCGAATCTTTGACGATGCAGGCGAGACTTTTTTCGACATGCAGCACGCTGTTGTCCTGAATATTAGAACGCGCGCCCACTTCCACGCGGTTGATATCGCCGCGCAGCACCGCGCCGTGCCAGATGCTCGCGTCACGGCCGATCTTCACCCGTCCGATGAGGTCGGCGGTCGGCGCAATGAACGCGCTTTGATGGATCGCGGGGCGATTTTTATTAAAGCTGAGGATCATCTTCTTTGGCTCCGCGTTAAACGGGTGTCACTTCTTCGATTTCGCCGACGATTTCTTCGATCAGATCCTCCAGCGTCACTAATCCCATGATGATTCCGTTTTTCGAGCGCACGATCGCGATCTGTATCTTCTTGGCCTGGAACTCTTTGAGAAGCACGTTCACGCGTTTGTCCGGTGTCACAAAGTAGGGGGCACTCAGAAGGTCCTGGACATGAATGAGCTGCTGATTTTTAAAAAGGTAAAGCAGGTCATGTACGTGCAGGATACCCACGATGTTCTGCGGGTCCTTATCATACACCGGAATGCGGTTATGCCCCTTTTCCATTAGGGTGTTAGCCAGCGCGTCCTCATCAAAGTGAATGTCGATCGAGACCATTTTGTCGAACGGTGTCATCACCTCGAACACGTCGATCTCGTCAAAGTGAAAGATGCGGTCAAGCATCTTGATCTCGTGCTCGGTATAAATCCCCTCTTCTTTGCCGAGCCGAATCATTAGCTTGATCTCTTCCTCGGTCACGATGGGAGCGCGCTTGCGGTTCTTGCTGCCGCCAAGGCCGATCACCCAGGAGCTGATTTTATTGGAGATCTTGACGACCGGCCTAAACACCGCGATCAGGAATGACATGATGTGGCGGATGCTGAAAGTCACTAATTCCGGATGCCGCGTCGCAAAAATCTTAGGGGTTGTCTCGCAAAAGATCAGCAGCGCCACGGTTACGGCCACCGTAGAAAAAAGCACTCCCCACTGCGGTCCAAACCACTTCACCGAGACCACAGCGCCGATCGCCGCGATGGCCGTGTTGACCATGTTATTGCAGACGAGAATGGTGGTGATCACTTCTTCCATTTTCATGGAGAGACGGTGAACATGTTCCGCGCCCCTGGCCTTCTTATCCCTGAGATGCCTGAGGCGGATCTTGTTAATCGCCAAAAAAGCAGCTTCGGTGGCTGAGAAAAGCGCTGAAAGAACCATGAGGAAAAGGAATAGAAGGACTAAGACATACGACATCGTGGCGTCAGTCTATACAAAATTGCCTGAGGGCGCAAGAAGCGCTTCTATTGAAAAGCCTCCGAACTTCATTATACTCATAATTATATGTACTTGCATATTATTGATTATAAAAGAATACTTTTAAGACCAGCGGCGACTGTTGGGCTGATTTTTATATTTGCGACCATACTTCCGGCGCATTCAAGTTCGGCGTCTATTCAGGCGGACGCGGCTCGGGTGATCGCGGCGGATCAGTGGGCGGGGCGAGCCGTTGACATAACTCCGTTTGACCTCAAGCTCATGGCGGCCGGGTTTTATAAAATCACCGACCTCTCAGACCACAGACCGACCCAAACCCTTAATCAGATCTTCGCGAAGACCATGAGACTTAAG
>JAGOUK010000106.1:0-2750 GCA_018061225.1 Candidatus Omnitrophota bacterium
CTCTTGGGCGCATCGACCGCCGGTAACCCGGACTTGCCGAGGCTTGCGGGAGTCAGGGCATCCGTATCCGGATCTTCGAGACTTTCGATGTAGAGATTCCAATCCTTAAGGTCCAGAACCCTCTCATAAGCACGGTCGGCAACTCCGCCTCGAACGATCTTATAGATCTTGGTGCGGTCGGGTGAACCTGCTTGGTCAAAATTTGCCGCAGTGCCGATAATGTCGGGATCTCGGACGGCCGCGGGGTCATTGAGGGATCTGAATTCTTCGGCGGTCGGGATCATTTCGACAACAAAGTCCGTGGCGGCGGGACTCGGAACGTCATCAACGATTCGCTGTGTCTCAGGATCGATCATTGCGGCGGGCATCATCTTGAGCACATAAGAACCGTCGGGGAGCTTGACCCGAGGGGGCTTGACCCGATAGGACTGATCTTCTTTGTCCAAGTCACCCTTGAGCGTGTCGGGGAACGCTTTGGCGGCAACAGCCTGATCGAGGGCTTCGGATGTGGGATAAACTGATTTGACACTAAAAGTTGTGGTCAATGTACCATCGGGCCCGGCGCGAGTTTCTGGCACCACATGAACCGCATAATACGGAATCACTCGTTCGGCGGTGGACACCAGCGGCTCCTCACTCTCAGCGAACACCCCGCCGGTCGGAGCGATGTTCAAAGAATTGCCGACTTGAATGCGGTTGAGGGAGGACTGAACCCAGCGTTCTCTGTCTTCGAGCGCCTGCTCGTAATCCTCACGGCTCCATGTTGCGGGTTTATCCACGTATCCGAGCGCCGCTTCCTTGGCAGCCAGATCGCGCTGTTGTTCGCGTAAGATCCGCAGCTCTTCTTCGGTGCGTTGAGCCTCTTCAACGATACCAGCCACACCGGGCGTGTCTTGCGCGGCCGCTTGAGTGCCAGTCCGCGGCGATGCGGGGATTGCTCCAACTTTTTCCGCCATCTCGACCGCCGCCTGCGACGCGATCGCCATCCGAATGAGCGCCATCCGGTAATCCGTAAATGCGTTCAAAGTCGCTTCCGCGGCGCCCTGCTCCGCCGTACCGGCCGTATAGTTCTCACTGGCCTGCAGCTGAGCCGCCGTCCCGACACGGGCGGACAGGGTGGGAAGACTCTGCCTGGCATGCGTGAGATGTTCCTGCGCGGACTTCAACAAATAGAGCGTAAAGTTCTTCCTGCTTTGCGCGCGATCCGCGGCGCCGCCGATCAGTGTCTCAGCCGCATCCTTGGACGGCTTGTGCTTCTCATCCCAAAGATTGAGCGTCAAGGTGGGGCTAAAACCAGAGGACCCGGCCCAACTGCCGGTACGCCCGACCAAATTCAATGAGTGAAAAAATCTGGAGAGGAACCCGCCTTTGTTGACGGCTTGCTCCAGCTGATCGATCTCTGTGTTGACGCCGGAGGACATCGCGCCGTTGATATCGGCCAAGAACTCATCCGTGGCTTCAAAATTAACCGCCTCGGCCGCAACGCCCAGCTTCGCGAGGACATCCGTATTCGCCTCTCCTCGCAGCACGCTGTCGAACGGAAGCGGTGACAAGGGATCAAAACGGTCGCCATTCACTTGAGCCAGGAGCCGCAGGCGGGCACGCTCCGCTTCGGCCCTGATCCTCGGCAGAGCCGCTTCCCATTGACGCGTGACATGGGTATCTTCTCCGGTCGAGACCATGTCGCTGGTCGCCTGGTAAATAGACACCCAGGCGATGTACTCCCGCCAGATATTCGCCAGATCGTTCAAATTGGCCATGGTGTAAAAATCCAGGTCGTTATCCGACATGAACTTCGTCAACGCGGGAGAAAGTTTTTCTACACTGTCCAGCGAGCGGATCGACACGCCCAGGGAAGCGCCGATGCTCATGCCGTCAGAACCAAATCCGACCCCGCCGCCGCCCGTTCCGCCGATATCGATAGCCCGAATAGGGCGGTCTTGATTCCTACGGTCATTCTCCACGCGCGCCGAATATCCCGGGTTCCGCTGCATCCAGACCTGCACCACATCAGAAAAGCTATCAAGTCTGGGGGCGGGCCCGGCGGCCTTTGACGAAGCAGGGGCGCCCAAACGCGCCAGCTCCGCTTCCAACTGAGCACGATTCGCGGCTTCTTGAGCGATGCGGGCGGACCACAGATCGCGTTCTCCGGCAAGATTCATATAATCAAAAATACTAACCACTCCTTCTTGAGTTAAAGGAGCGACCACTTCGTCGATCTCGTTTTGCGTATCAAGCAGGTTGTCTTCCATGACTGTTTTGGCGGCTTTGGATCCGATGATGGCCGCCTGCAGCCACAGCTGGCGTTCCTGATAGGTGCCCTGCGACCGCGCCAATTCGGCGCGATAGATGTTGAGCTGTTGTTCCGCGGTGATGATCTTGTTCTCACGGCTCAACGCACGGGATGTCTTGACGCCAAAGGCCTGCAACACACCGTCCATGACAAGCGAACCGATGTCGCGAAGGCCCAGGTCCGGCAACCCGAAGTTGATGATATAAGGCTGTTTCGCCTCAGCCGCGCTTAACAGCAGCTGGCCTGCCCGGACGCGGCTTTGGTTGGCGGCAATTTCTGAGCCCGGAAAAAGCTTCTGCGCCAGCTGGGCCGCATTGGACTCAGCCAGACGGATCAAGGCGGGCTGATCATCCGGAAGATTACTCAGCAATTCCATCGCGGCGCCGCGCTGCCCCGTGATCTCCCCGACCCAAAAAATGGCTTGGCTCTCTGAGGATCTCAGCTGCTCGATCTCCCA
>JAGOUK010000106.1:2850-5330 GCA_018061225.1 Candidatus Omnitrophota bacterium
GGATCAAGGCGGGCTGATCATCCGGAAGATTACTCAGCAATTCCATCGCGGCGCCGCGCTGCCCCGTGATCTCCCCGACCCAAAAAATGGCTTGGCTCTCTGAGGATCTCAGCTGCTCGATCTCCCAGTTCTTCACACTCAGCAGGTATTCCAGACGCGCGATAACGCCGTGATTATTTAACCCGCCTTCTTTACGCTCATTATCCAACGCTTCCTGAAGCGTATCCCTGGACTGTTCGGCGGCGATCCGGACGAGCCGGGTCTGGATGGTCTGCGCGATGGCGTTGTGAGCGTCGCGGCTGATCGCTTCGCGCAAAGTCTTGCCGTCCGAGTTCCCTGCGTCGCGCATTTTTTCTGCGGCTTGATCATAGTAAGGAAGGCTCTCCTTGAACGCGACCAGTCCCACCGTCAAACGGGGCACAATGTAGCTGATGACTCCGGCGCTGGCCTCAAAGCCGACCACGACCGCGCCTCCGATCTGGCCGGGCTGGCGCGTGGCCATCTCTCCGGTCCGCGCCTGCTGTCCCTGTACGCCGAGACGCGCCCTCTCCGTATCCGAAAGTTCATTCATGAGGTCCATGATCTGCGACTGCTGGAGCGTCATGCCGGACTGCAGTTCGCTCATCGCGACGGCCGCTTCTTTGACAGAGGCTTTCTTCCGGCCTTCCTTCTCAGCGGGCTCGGGTCCGCTGCGAAGACGATTTTCGTCAAGACGGCGCTGGAACTCAGCCTTCTGGCTCTTGAGATAGGCGATCAGATCCTCAAGATCGGCACGATGGTTTTGGGCGACGAAGGGCAAAAACTTTTCAACCGCGTTTATCGTCATGTCGGCCTGCCGGATCAGCTCCTGAGCCTGTTTGATCAGGGTGTCTCTCACCTCCTGGTCACGAGCGTCCGTAAGCGCGTCCAGCTGGCTGACGGCACGTTCCATCGCGGCCATTTGACCGCTCATTTCCCTCGCGTATGTGAACTCTTTGCCGGGCCTCAGCGTCCATTCAGCGGTGATGCGAAGTTGAGGGCCGTTGACGGCCACACCCGCCTGCACCGTCACCCCTGCCGGCTTCGGACGATCCACATCCATCGCGGCCGCGTCTGCCCTTAATGCCGCTGCGGCGCCGGCCCGGCTCTTGGCGGCAATAAGCTTCATCAAGTCGCTGCGCGATGCCGCGACACTTCCGGCATCGAAGCGTCCGATGCCGGGCAAACCGGCTTGTGCCGCCAGCTGGGTCTGGGAGGCGTGAAGTTTTTCGAGCGCCTGGTGCGTTTGCGCCGCGAGGTCCTGAGCGCGTTTCTTGGCCTCAAGGTAATCTGTACTTTTGGGACCTTTTTGTTCCAAAAGCAGTTCCGCCGCTTCTTTTTGCTGCTCGAATCTTGTCCAAAGGCCCGGGTAGTCTTTGTCCGTGCTCCAGATCATTTCGGATGTCGTTCTGATATCGTTGATCAACACGGCAACCGCCTGGGACACTTGAGAAACTCTGGTCTGAATATCCGCCATGATCGCCGCGCGCTGAGGTTTATCAATTTCTTTGTCGAATTTGGTCTGATTGGAAAAAGCCACTTCATAGTAAAGAAATGCGATCAAGTCACCGCCCAGCTCCAGACGAACTGCTTCGCTCGCGTTTTGGAATGCTCCTCTGGCAGTCGACACGTCCCGGATCGCGAGTATCGCGCCGCCCTCAAGCTTCCCCTGGATCGAAGGATCGTTCAGAACCGCCAGCTCGATCAATCGTTCGGGCGTCATCGATCCGGCTGAGTACAAATGCGTGAGAATATCCCCGGGCGTCACCTCTTGTCCGCTGCGTACGCGTCCGTCAGAGTCCCTTAAAGCAAAGTGAAAATCATCGGAGCTTTGGAGCGCCACAACGGAAGCCGTATTTGCCGGAAACTGACGGCCTCCGAACGTGATCAGTGCCTGAGTTCCTCGTATATACTCACCACGGACTGTCTGGCCGTTCACGATAATTTCTGCTTTGGTGGCTCCCGACTGGTCCGTGGCTCGGTTAAACCAAAACCAACCCGCGCTAAAGCCGGCCGGCTTACCGATCAAGTATTGCCCGTTCTTCGCCTTGATAACGATATCGCCGGTATCGCCGCGTACGAGGTCTGCGTTACCGATCACAGCTCCGCGGGCATCCGTGATCACCAGTTGCGAAGCAGCCTTGACGGAGGAGGCGGATTCATAAAAGCTACGGGACTGTCTCAGGTTAGAGGCCATCTCCCCCAAAGCATCCGCTTCGGACTCAGCTGTCGGGGTCAGTTTGGACTCTCTCGCATCCGCAAGCAGCCGCTTATTCTCAGCGATTCGGCGCTGCTCACTGAGATTGGCTTCCTGATAACGTTTATCGGCCTGCACATAGGTTTGGGCGGCGAGATTGATGTCTCCCATGCCTAAAGTTGACGAGCGAAGCATCGTGATCCATAGATCATATCCGGATATTTGCGCGGCGAATCGCATGAGCTCGACCGGCGACGCGCCGGCT
>JAGOUK010000004.1 GCA_018061225.1 Candidatus Omnitrophota bacterium
ACGAAGAAAGGCAAGAATTCGCTCTAACACTTCCGTCGGCAGGATCTGCTTCATACAGATGAGGCCGATCGGACACTGCTTCAGGTAGCACGGACTGCATTTGACTTCCTTGTGGATCACGGCGATCGGGGCGCGTCCCGGAGCCACATGGCGTCTGGGGTCTGTCGGGCCAAAAAGCGCGACCGCGGGAGTCCCCACCGCGGTCGCGATATGCATAGGCGCCGAATCAGAGGTTACGAATACCTTGCAGCGCCGGATCAGCGCGATCAGCTCGCCGATCGACGTGCGTCCGGCCGCGATGATGGGGCGGGTTCGTGTCTGCCTGGCGATTCGCTCGGCCACAGGAATATCATCCTTGGTCCCGGTGATGACCACTCGAACATTTTCCTTAGCCAAAAGATCACAGAGTTCAATAAAAGCCTCTTGGGGCCATTGCTTCGTTTTCCACAACGGACTGGACCCCGGGTTGATGCCCACTAGGGCCTGGTGTTCTCCCAGCCAATTCTCCCTCAGGAAGCGCCCCACCTCCTCGTCGTCCAGAGGGTCCGCGGTGAGTTCGGGGCGGATATCGGGATGCGCAACGCTGAGATTGTCCAAAAGCTGAAACTGATGCTCCACCGGTCCGACCAGCGGCCGCAAGTCCTTGACCGGCCGGTTCAGAAAAAAGTCAAAGCGCTTATTCGCGTATCCGACCCGCGTATGGGCTCCGGACAAGAATGACAAAAGGTGCGACAGGCGATTGTTCTGCAAATCCACGCAGATATCAAATTGCTCCCTCGCCAAAAGCCGCCCGAGCCGAAGCATGGCAAGCGCGTCCTTTTTGTCAAATTTTTCGAAGCTGAGCACGTCGTCCACGTAAGGGCAGGCCTTGAGCGCCGGATAAGCCGTGCGCTCGACCAGTGCGACTATGCGGGACTTAGGGTAATGGTTGCGGATCGCGCGGAAGGAGGGGGTACTAAGGATCACGTCTCCGAGCGCGCTCAATTTGATCACGAGAATTTTTTTGCGCTCCAGCGCTTCATGGTAAACGCCGATGGTTTTTTCAAACATGCTGCGATCGTTGAATTCCTCGCGGACGCGGCGGCGGAGACTTTCCGCTAAGCGGCGGCCATATTCAGGTTCCTTGAGAATGCCGATGATATTCTCCGCCAACGCGGAAGCGTCCCCCGCCGGAATCAGAATTCCGTCTGTCCCATGACGGATCACATCCACAATGCCGCCGATGCGGCTCGCGATCACCGGGATCCCGCAGGCTCCCGCTTCGATCAGCACGCGGCCAAATGCCTCCTCACCGACCGCGGGCGCCGCCAAGAGGCTCATTCTGCGCAGCAATACCGGAATATCCTGACGCGTCCCCATGAACTCCACATGATTTTGCAAATCCAGCTTGCGAACCATGAGCTTCAACTCATCCATGTAGCGGGGCCGGGGCGAGTCACCGATGATCCAAAGCTTCGCATCGGGGTAAACGCGGGCTACGCGGGCCATGGCCTTTAGCATCACGCGATGCCCCTTGATCGGGGTCACGCGCCCGACAATGCCGATGATCCGCTCCGCGGCGGGTGCCGCTGCGGCGGCGGAGGGCGTCTCAAGACGTTCAATATCCAATCCGAATTCGCTTAAATTAACACCGCGGTGGATAAGCCGAATCCGATGATGCGGGACTTTAAAATGCTCTTTCATGTGGCGGCTGACCGCGTGGCTGATCACAATCACGTATTTTCCCCAGCCCATCACACGGCTGAAGGCGTGCGTGCTGTAAACCCCGTGACAGGTCGTCACCATTGGTATCCCCGCCCGGCGGCATGCCAAAAAGGCGATCCAAGCCGGAACCCTGCTGCGCGCATGCACCAGATCTATCTTTTCACGAACTAAAACATCAGCCAACACGCGAGCCTGCCGCAAAATTGAGAACAGTGATTTTTTATGGACCGGCATGGTGATGTGCCGGACGCCCGCCGCCTCGAGGTCGGCGACCAAAGCTCCGCCCGCGGAGACAACGATGGAGCCGTGCTCCTGTGTGAGAAGGTATCTGGCGAAATCGACGGTTCCCCGCTCAACGCCGCCGGAACGCAACTCTGGAACGATCTGAAGAATATTCATGACGGCCGGTATTATCCTCTGATATTAGTCCGCGAGACGTTCGGCTGCGAGACCCGCCGCGTCAGCGGCGGCAAAAGCCGACGCGTGCTCTGCGGCGGCTGCTCTGGTCAAAAAATTTGCGAGTCCTGTTTCTGCCACCCTAAAAGCCGCGCCATCACGCTCCAGCTGCTCGATAAATCTGGCAAACTTTCCGGTCTTGGAGGCGTTCGAACCCGGCGTGATCAGCGCGGCGGGTTTGCCGGTGCTCACCGCCTCTGACACCATCGACACCGAATCGGCAGTCACCAGAATCTGGTCGGCCGCGGCAAGAATTCCCTCGTATGCCCCTTGAGGATTGGACCTCCCGGCGATCACAACAACGGGACAATACGTTTCTCCCGTAAAAATTCGCTCGACCGCGGACTCAACGGCCGGATCCGTGCGTCGGGAGGTCGTGATGAGCAAATAAAGCTTATGCTCCCGGCTCAAATCCCGCAAGGCAAAAAAATACTTTTCCAGAACCTTGGGCTCCCAAGGCGCGTGCTTAGACGGACCGCCGATCAAGAGGGCCGCGGCCCTGGCGGCGGGCGGAACCCCGGCCTCAGAGCGTGCCCGATCCCGCAGCCTCACCAACCGCTCCGAATCCACCGCGCTGAGCGCTCGGCTCGTCTTGAGCGTGTTCCGGCCGGACGACGGCCGGTCATGAGCTGGAATCAACAACGCCGAAAACCGGCGCGCTCCAAATTGCGGCTTTTGAATATAGCAGGACTTGGCGCCGCAGTCCTTGGCAACAATGAGATTTGCCGCTTCCGTCATCGTCCCGCAGGAGATCACCGTATCTGCCGCAGCCGTCATAAGCCGCTCGTAACTCTCCGCGGTGAGCGCCATCTTCAGCCCGGCGCGTCCGCCCCATAGGGCGCCGCGGGTCAATATCCCCCAAAATGTCATCGCAAATCGCGCGGCTGGTGATCGAAACACGACGCGCTCCGTCCGGATGCGCGTTTCTCCCACAGGCATCCTTGAACTCCGAGTTTCCTTGGCGCGCTGCTCGGCCACCTTGGCGGCGAGCGCCAACGATTGATTCAAATGCCCCTTCCGCCCGTCATCCAGCACCAAAATATCCCGATCGGGACTGGACTTCCAACGGCGATGCGGCCACATCCACTGTGAAGGGTAACGGCGTATCATGGTCTCCATCGAACGGGAAAAAGCCGCCACCACTCTCAACTCGAAGTCGGCTTCGGATTCCCCCAATATCGGCTGCAAGGGCTCTCCGATATGGATGCGGTGACGATCCAGCGCCGTCCGTGCGCAAAACACCGGCAATACCGGGGATGAGCAGGCGGCAGAAAAGCGCGCCATCCCGCGCGGGTAGGAGGACGACCGGCCAAACAGCGGAGCAAATATCCCGCGTGGGCCGCCGTCTTGATCCCCCAGCACACCAGCGATCCCTCCGCCCGTCAAAATCCGATACGCGCGCCGTAGATCCATTCCCCGCGAGATGATCCGAGCGCCCTTTTGGGCCCGCAGACGATTCAAATAGGCGTCGGAAGCGCGCAGCTTCTGCGGCCGCGTCAAGACAGCCAGCTCATACCCGCGCACACCCGCCATCAAATTCAAAAATTCCCAATTTCCAAAATGTCCTGTCAGCAGAACCGCTCCGCGGCCCTTCCCAACCAGCTCCGCGAGCCGTTCCTCCCCCTCTACTTCCACATGCGACTCAAAATAGGCTCGGTCGATCTTGGGGCTCATCAAAAATTCCATGAACGACCGGCCCAGGTCACGGTAGGACTCACTGACCGTCCGCGTCATCCAGGCCCGAGTGAGCTTGGAATCGTCTCTAAATGCGCGCTTGAGATTATTGAGAGCGAGTTTGCGGCGTTTGGACAGAAGACCGGCGATGCGCCCCAGCAGGCCGCCCAGCCGAATCCGCCAAGACATCGGCCAAGGCGAGAGCAGCGCGCGCAGAGAGATTAGCGCGGCGAGCAGCAAACGGTCGGCCAAAAAAGACCCTATCCGCTGACGGCGGGGTTCAGGCATCGCTCGAGGAAAGCCTCCTCGTCATCCATGCGCATTTCGATGCGGAGCATCAAGACCCGGGTGGGCTGGCGCTCATCCTGGATAAGGTTCGCGAGACGATAAGAATCTTTTTCGGTGGTCACCAGGTAGCGGACCTTGCATTCCTGACACGCTTTAAACACCTGTTTCAGGTCGCGCGGGGAAAAAACATGATGGTCCCTGAATCGCGCCGCGTAAACGATTTTGGCACCCAACCGCGAGAGCGTGTTTTCGAACGACATCGGATCTTCAATTCCGGACAGAATGGCAACGCGTTGGTCTTTGACCATGTCCAATTCAAGCGGGCGGCGATTCCGGAAGTCCATGAAGCTGATGGGGTGATGATCCGCCTCAAAGACCTGGGCTTTTGGATTCACTTCCCGAAGTTTTTGGCGGATATGCGCGGTGTTGTGTCGGCCCAAAAATGACTGGGTCAGAACAATCGCGTTGGCGCGGGCCAAGGCCTCGACCGGCTCACGCAGATTGCCGGCCGGGATAAGCCTCCCGTTCCCAAAAGGCTGCGTCGCGTTGATCGTGACGATGTCATAATTCCGCTGAAGATTCCAAACCTGAAACCCGTCATCGAGGATGATCCAGCGGGCGCCGTGCTTTTCGATGGCTTCCTGCCCGGTGACGCGGCGGTCTTTTCCGACCAGAACGGGAATGCCCTCAAGGCGGTCTTTGAGCTCCTGGCATTCGTCGTTTCCGTAGCCCCGTGTCAGGACGGCTACTTTTTGTCCCGCTTCCGCAAGACTCTTAGCGAGCAGCATGACCATCGGAGTTTTTCCGGTGCCGCCCCAAGTGATGTTGCCAACCGAGATCACCCGCGCGTCCAACTTATGGGGTTCGCCGGCCTTTTTCTTATCCCGTTCCAAGCCCCATTGGTAGATCTTTTCGCCGGTGCCCAAAAAAGGCTGTATCAGTTTTTTGACGACCATTTGAGAATTTCCTCTAAGTTTCGGGCGGTGGCTCCGGTATTGGCGGCAACGACGGCCTTTGATCGGGAGGACTGCATCTCCCGGGCTTCGGGGTTCTGAAAAAGCTCGATCACTCGGCGCTCCAATTCGCGCGCGTCAGCAACCCGAACCCCCGCTCCGCCGCCTCTAAATTCTTCTTCCATGTCCCTAAAGTTCTGAGTCCACGGTCCGTACAGCACCGGCCGACCGGCAGCTGCCGGCTCCGCCAGATTATGACCGCCGACGGGCACAAGACTCCCTCCGACAAAAACCAAATCTGCCAGCGTGTACAGCTGATTGAGAACGCCCCACACATCAACCAGAAGCACGTCCACGTCTTTGGCGTAGGAGCGTTCCAAGTCTGATATTTTAGCGCACTTTAGGCCCTTCACGCGGATGATTTCTTCGACTTCCGCGAGCCGCTCCAGATGACGCGGCGCGATGATGAGCTTGGCCTCGGACACATGCTTTCGGATATTCAAAAAAGCCGAAAGGATCATCGCCTCTTCGCCGGGATGGGTTGACGCGGCCAATAGCACGGACTTGGATCCGGCTCTAAAAACGGTCGCCGCTCTCAATATCGGCTCAGAGACCGCCGGCGTCTCAAGATCAAATTTCATGTTTCCAGTGACCCGGATTCGGTCCGCGGGCACCCCGATCTCACGATACCGTCCCGCGTGTTCTTCGCCCTGCGCCAGGCATCGGGTGATCCGCCCAAACACAGGCGCCAAAAAAATACGCCAACGGCGGTAAGCCGGAAAGGCGCGGTCCGAGAGCCTTGCGTTGACCACCAGCACCGGGATGCCGCGCCGCTCGGCCTCCCGCAGCAGATTGGGCCACACTTCCGTTTCGAGGATTACAATCGCCCGCGGGCGCGCCGCATCCATGAAGCGCCTCACCATCCAGCTCAGATCAAACGGACCGTAAGTCACAATGGCCGCGCCAGAGTCCGCCTCGCGCGCTATTTTTTGTGATGAAGCGGTGGTGGTCGTCAGCACCACGGGGCACTCCGCATCCGCCTTTAAAAGTCCCCGAATCAACGGAAACGCGAGACGAACTTCACCGACACTGACGGCGTGAACCCAAATAGCGCCGCGCGCGCCGAGGCGAGACTCGGCCCCCGGGGGCAAAAAACCCTTACGCTCTCTGAGCCCGTCTTTAAGCTTGCCTTTGGCCATGAGCACCGGAAGCGTCACGGCCGCGTAGATCAGAAGGACCAAATCGTACAAAAATGACATCTTAGAAGCGCCTCATGCCCGTGGATGTGCCTTGGCGTAAACTTGCTTCAGCCGTTCGGTGCTGACATGGGTGTAAATGGCGGTTGTCGAAATACTCGAATGGCCCAAAAGCTCCTGAACCGACCGCAGGTCGGCCCCGCGGTTGAGAAGATGAGTCGCGAACGAGTGCCTCAGTGCGTGAGGAGAGATCCTTGCCGCGAGACTCATTTGATTCATCCGTTTGGTGAGGATGCGGCGCACGGAGCGCGCGGTGAGCCGTGATCCGCGGGCGTGCGGCGAATGGTTGAGGAATAAAGGGCCGCGTTTACCGGTGAGCCCTTGTTCACTCGCTCGGATCTGCAGATAATCACGGATTGCGGCGAGCGCTCGCGAGCCCATCGGACACAGCCTTTCCTTGCGGCCTTTTCCAAGAACTCTAATCACCGCGCCAATGGTGTCGACGTCTTTTTCATCCAAAGCCACAAGCTCCGAAACGCGGCACCCGGTCGAATACAGCGTCTCCAACAGCGCCCGGTCCCGACATCCCGACGCGTCATCGGCCGGAAATGCCAAGAGATGGTTCACGTCCGCTTCGGTCAAAAAATTGGGGAGCTTTTTTTCCAGCTTGGGACTCCGTATCGCGGACATGGGGTTCTTGGTCATGCGGCCTTCCCGCACAAAATAGCGGTAAAACGACCTGAGCGTGGCGAGTTTGCGGGCCAGCGTCCGTTTGGCATACCCCTTTGACGCCGCATGGGCAAGGTAGGATCGCATCTTGAGCCGATCGGCCTTTTCCGGAAGCGTGGCGTCATGACTCAAAAATTCAAAAAAATGCTTCAAGTCGATCCGGTAATTCAATCGGGTGTGAGCGGAATAATTTTTGTCCCGGTCGAGATAGCGCAAAAATGATTCGGCTGGCGGAGGGAGCGTGTCCATTCGGGAGCGGATGCCGCAGCCTACGCCGCGGCGGGCGGATCACCCGGTTTGGGATCGCCGCCATCTCCCTCGCCGCGGTCAGCGCCGGGGAGCTTGTTGGAGATGTGGGTGCATTCCGGGTAACGCGTGCACCCGTAGAACGCGCGGCCCTTACCGCCTCGCGAGCGGCGCTGGACCAACATCCCGGTACCGCAAGTCGGACATGAGACTTTGGTCGAAATGGACTTGGCGTTGCGGCATGTCGGAAAATCTGAGCAGCTCAAGAATTTGCCGCGGCGGCCCCACTTGATGACCATGGGCTTCCCGCATAATTCGCAGATTTCGTCCGTTTTTTCTTCAAGCCGGCGAACGGGCTGTATCTGAGCGCCTGCCAATTCTAGACTCTTTTTGAACGGCGTATAAAAATCCTCGAGCACCTGCGTCCAGGGCAGCTCGCCTTCTTCGATGCGGTCGAGGCTCTCTTCCATCTTCGCTGTGAATTCCAGATCCATCATGGTCGGAAAGTGCTTCACCAAAAGATCCACCACCAAAAAGCCCAATTCGGTCGGGAGCAGCGCGCCGCCCTGGCGCTCGACATAATTCCGGTCCACAATGGTTCCGATGGTCGGCGCGTAGGTGGAAGGACGGCCGATCCCTAATTCTTCCAGCGTCTTGATGAGCGATGCGTCCGTGTACCGGGCCGGGGGCTTCGTAAAATGCTGGAGCGACTCCAGCTTTTTAAGATCGAGAGCATCGTCTTTGGCCAACTCAGGGAGGCGCTTCCCGTCTTCCTCCTCGTCCCAGGCGGCCGTAAATCCCGCAAAAATCTGCCGCGTTCCGGACGCCCTAAAGAGAACTCTGCCCGATGAAATGTCCACCGACGTCTGCTCATTGATCGCGGGCTTCATCTGACTCGCCACAAATTTGGACCAGATGATCGAATACAGCCGCAATTGCTCTTCGGAAAGGTAGGCCGCGACGGATTCGGGCGTCCGCTGAACGGAGGTTGGACGTATCGCTTCATGCGCCTGCTGAGCCGATGCCTTGGACTTGTACCGATTGGGTGTTTCGGGCAGATATTCCGCGCCAAACCGGGCCGGGATATACGCCCGGACCTCCTCCATCGCGACATCAGAAATATTCACGGAATCAGTGCGCATGTACGTGATCAAACCAACGGTCTCCCCGCTCCCGAGATCAACCCCTTCATAAAGCCCCTGTGCAACCGCCATGGTCCGGGTCGGACGCATTTTGAGCCGGTTGTAGGATTCCTGCTGAAGTTTGGATGTGGTGAACGGCGGCTGCGGCATGCGGCGCTTTTCGGTCGCGCGCACCGCCGCCACGGCAAATTGCGCCTTTTGAAGTTCCGCGGAAAGAGCCTTAGCGTCATCCGCCTGAAGGTTTTCGACTTTTTTCCCGTCAACCTCGATCAGCTGCGCCGCAAAAAACAAACCCGTGCCCTTCTTCGCGAATTCCGCGTCAACGGTCCAGTACTCCTCCGGAACAAACGCGCGAATCTTACGTTCCTGATCCACGATCAATCTCAAAGCCACGGATTGAACGCGGCCGGCGGACAATCCCTTCGCGATAGACTTCCAGAGAATGGGCGACAAAGAATATCCCACGATGCGGTCGAGAATGCGGCGCGCCTGCTGCGCTCCGACCCGATTCATGTCAATCTCGCGGGGATGTAAAAAAGCATTCTTGATCGCCGCGGGCGTGATCTCCTGAAACTGCACCCGCATCACTTTCTTGCCCTTGCCGAGCTGATTACCCAAATGCCAGCTGATCGCCTCTCCTTCACGGTCCGGATCGCAGGCGAGGTACAAAAACTCCTTGTCTTGCACCTGTTTTTTGAGGGAGTTGAGCACTTTTTTCTTAGCGACCATGACAATGTATTGAGGCTCAAAATGATTCTCGAGGTCCACGCCCATTTTGCTTTTGGGAAGGTCGACGATGTGGCCCATGGAGGCCTGGACCTGGAAGGACTTGCCGAGTATTTTTTCGATGGTGCGGCACTTGGCGGGGGATTCCACGATCACGAGAGCTTTGCCGTTGCCCGGCTGGGCATTGCCGGCGGTGGAGGCGGCGGCTGCTTTCTTCTTGCGTTTCGGCGGAACGGCCATCAGGCGGCGCCTCCGCCGACAAAACGGACGATTTCGACTTCATCACCCGCCCTGATCATCACGCGGGAATAATCGGCCTTTGAGATGATATTGAGGTTGATCTCGACAGCAACTGTTTCGGGTCTCACATTTTTGGATGCGAGATAATCCGCAATGGAGACGGCCGGCTGGCCGAGCGGCTCCTCTTTGCCGTTCACGCGGACACGAAGAGCCGACTCGCTCACCGGAGGCACCAGCGTTGCCCCGGCAGACACACAATCGCTCCACGCATCTCGAGTTCGCTGAGGGCCTTGAGGAGGCGCGGGGTTTCCCAACCCGTTCGGTCCGCCAGCTGATCGGCGGTGGCCGGCTCGCCGGGCTGAAGCGCGTCCAGCAAACTTCCATATTCGATCCCCATCGCGGGTTCTGAAATACGGAGAATTTCTTTGGGGGCTTCTTGCGCCTCCCAACCCAGAATCTCAAGGACTTCTTCCGGGGTGGTCACGCAAGCGGCGCCTTTCTTGATCAAATCCACGGAACCTTCGGCCGACCGCGTGTAGGGCGAAGCCGGCACCGCCATGACTTCGCGGCCCTGATCCAGCGCCCAATCCGCAGTGCCGAGAGCGCCGCTTTTGCGGGGCGCCTCCACGACGATGACCGCCTGCACAAGACCGCTGATCACGCGGTTGCGGACGGGAAAATTAAAGTTCTTCGCCTCTTCATCCGGCAGATACTCGGAAAGCACGGTGCCTTTGCGGCTGATGCGCTCCGCGAGCTCCTGATTTTCTGCGGGATAGAGCGCGTCCAGCCCCGAACCGATCACCGCCAGCGTCACGCCCTCACAGTCCAAGGCGCCTTCATGCGCGGCCGTGTCGATCCCGCGTGCCAACCCGCTCACCACACCAATTCCTCTCAATGCAAAAAATCTGGCAAACTCCCTCGCCGCGCGCAATCCGGTAGGGCTCGACAAGCGGGTGCCCACCAATGCCACGCAGCGGTCCGGCCAGCGCGCCGCGCCGCGGGCAAACAAGACAAGCGGACGGTCTTCCAGGCTATGAAGTTGCGATGGGTATTCCTGAGAGGAGGGGGTCAGCACGCGGATGCCGCGTTTCTCGCAAAGGTCCAAAAGAGCGCTGTGCTCCGAACGCTGAGCGTCCGCGCGCAGCGACTCCAGGATCTGCGGCCGCATGCCCTCGATGAGATATAGCTCCGAATCCGAGGCAGCCAGAGCATCGGCCGCAGAACCAAAGGTGCGGATCAGCCGATTGCCGATGACGGACCCGATGCCGGCGGCGGACCGGATGGCAAGCGTTGCGAGGGTTTCGTTCCTTCCCGCGTCGCAGCTCATGGAACTTTTTAGTTCTGCGTGTTCGCGCGCATCATATGTCGAATCTGTGGGATGCGTGCCAGTTTGGTGAGGATGTTGCCGCCGTTGTTCGTCACGATGACGTGCGCGCACTGGCGGTAATAGTTTTCTCGCTCGCGGACGATTTCGTCGATTTTGCGCTTGGGATCATCGACGTTCAGGAGCGGGCGGTTGGCCGCCTTGGAGGTGCGCTTGTGGATCACCTCGGGCTTGGCTTTGAGCCAGATGACGAAACTTTTTTTCTTGAGCAGGGAACGGTTCACCTTCCGACAAACCACGCCGCCGCCGAGAGAAAGAACCGTCTGCGGCTTGACCAGGAGATCCTTGATCACGCGGGACTCAACGGTGCGAAAATAACTCTCGCCCTTGTTCCGAAATATCTGAGGGATGGACATTTTTTCGCGCCGTTCGATGATGAGATCAGAATCCAGGTCTCGCCACTGAAGTTTCTTCGCGAGTGATCTTGCGCAGAACGTCTTGCCGGCTCCCATCATTCCGATAAAGGCTATCTTGTCGATGTGTTTCGCTGCTCGTGGCATTAAAAATCCTCCACTTGTTTCAGGTAGCCGTCATAATTCCGCCGGGTTTCCGAAAGGCTGTCCCCGCCGAACTTCTCTAAAAATATCTTGGCTAACTCAAAGGCCGCCATCGACTCACCCACCACACCGCAGGCCGGAACCGCGGTCACATCCGAACGTTCGATGGTGCCGACTTCCGCCGCCTTGGACTGAATATTCGTTGAAGCCAGCGGCTTCATGAGCGTGGCATACGGCTTCGCCGCGGCCCGGATCACCAGCTCTTCACCGGTGGACATGCTTCCTTCCAAACCGCCGGCGCGGTTCGTTTTGCGGAAGAACTTCCTGGTCTTTTCGTTGTAAAAAATCTCATCATGCGCGCTCGATCCGGGCGTATGCGCCACCGCAAAACCCAAGCCAAACTCGACCCCCTTCACCGCTTGTATCGACATGAGCGCAAAGGCAAGTCTCGCGTCCAAACGGCCTTCGGAAGTCGTAAAAGAACCGAGGCCGGGAGGCAGGCCCTTGACCCGAACTTCGAACACGCCGCCGACAGTATCCTTCGCCGCCTTGATCTCATCAATGCGCCGCATCATCTTTTCGCCCGTGGCGGGATCGACGCAGCGGACGGGACTTTTTTCGGCATGTTCGGCGATCTGGTCGTAGGAATAAATGGATGGGTTCTCGATCTTAACGCCGCCGATATCGGTCACATGACTCGTGATAGCGACACCGAATTGTCCCAAAAATTGACGGCAAACGGCGCCGACCGCCACGCGGGCCGTCGTTTCGCGGGCGCTGGCCCGCTCCAGGATATCCCGGACATCACGGCGGTTGTACTTCATCGCTCCGACGAGATCCGCGTGTCCCGGGCGGGGGCGATGAACTACCGGCAGCTGATTGATCTTAAAATCTTTGTTCTCCATCCGCATGGCAATAGGCCCGCCGATGGTTTCGTTTTGACGGATGCCGGTCAAAAGCTCCGCTCGGTCCGTTTCGATGAGCATGCGGCCGCCCCGGCCGTAGCCCTGCTGACGGCGCCAGAGGTCATGGTCAATCGCGGCCGTGTCGAGCTTGAGACCCGCGACCATGCCCTCGAGGACGGCAATGAGGCAGATTCCGTGAGATTCACCGGATGTGGAATAACGCAGCATTAAAACTCCTTGAAAAGGCTAGTATTGTAACACGCGGGAGACATACCAGGACAGGATGGTTTGCCCCCATAACATGTAGAGAAAGGTGCCCAAGGCCAGATAAGGTCCGAACGGAATGACGTCTTTTTTCCAGATATACTTGGCGGCCAATCCGACAAAAGAACCCGCGACGGAGCCGGCAAAGAGAGCGAATAAGGCGCCCTGCCAGCCAAAGAACGCGCCAACCGCGGCCAAAAGTTTAACGTCCCCGCCGCCCATGGCTTCCTTCTTGAAGACCCACTCCCCGATGAGCGCCATCAAGTACAGAATCCCCCCGCCAACCAAGACCCCGGCTCCCGACATCAGGAGCGCCCTCCAGCCCGGTTCCGCGGCATTGCCCGCGACCCACACCGGAAAGAAAAATGAAAATAGCAGGCCCGCCGCGATACCGCCGAGGCTGATCTCATCCGGAATGATCTGATGTTCCCAATCGATCCAGATCACCGCGATCAGCGCCCAAAAGATCACCGCGGCAGCGGCCGCGTAAGCTCCGCCCCAGACCGTAAAAGCCGCCCAACCGGCGATGCCGCCCAGGAGCTCCACCACGGGATAACGGAATGGGATGCGGGAAGGACAAAAACGGCATTTGCCTTTGAGGATGAGATAAGCCAGAACCGGGATATTGTCGTGCCAGCGGATCGGGGTTTTGCAGGAGGGGCAGTGTGAGGCGGGCCAGGCGATGGATTCGCCGCGCGGCATCCGCCAAATGATCACGTTTAAGAAACTTCCGATGAGCAGGCCAAAAAGAAGCGCTAGCGCTTGCGCCATGCTTCGTAAGCCCCCCGCATCACCGCGTAAAGTTCGAGACGGTCGGCATCCGGGAACCACAGCCGGTGCGAAACGCAGGCCTGATGGATCAGCATGCCGATGCCGTTGGATACCGGAAGTCCGCGGCGGCGGGCCTCCGCGAGCAGCTTCGTCTCTTCCGGAACGTAAATAACGTCATAAACGCGGGCCACTTTGGTCAACACATCCGGATCGATCGGAAACGGATCCTGCTCATTCATTCCGCATGAGGTGCAGTTAACGGCAAGGTCGACGCCCGTAGGAATATCATCGATCGAAACAACGGCTTCGATATCACGATCCGGAAAATATTGGGCCGCGTATTCCGCGAGTCCCCGCGCCCGGTCCGGAGTACGGTTGAAGATATAGAGCTTCTGAAGATTTGCTTCGAGCATCGAAAAGGCAACCGCCCTCGCGGAACCGCCCGCGCCGATCAGCAGCGCGGTCCGGCCTTCGGGCTCAAAGGCAAATTGATCCTTCAAGTCCCTCAAGAATCCAGGCCCGTCCGAATTGAATCCTAACGCTCTGCCTTCGGTCAACACCAGCGTGTTCACCGCGCCGATCGCCCGGTCGACCAGATTGGGTGTCGTGTCGAGGTAATGCATCACCTGTTCTTTGTGCGGGATCGTTACATTCAGCCCCTTGATCCCAAGCGACCTGAAGCCCTCAATGGCGCCGTACAAATTATCCGGCGCCACCTCAAACGGCAGATACACGGCATTCACCTTGCGGTGTTCAAAGACCGCGTTGTGAAGGATCGGCGAAAGCGTGTGCTTCACCGGATAACCGATCACTCCGTAGACGGAGGTCTTGCCGTCAATAGCGCGGAGACTCGCGAGGCCGTCCTGAGAATCCATGGTTTAGAGCGGTTCCATTTGTTTCTTGGGACGGGCCGGCCGAATCAGCTGATTCACCGCATCGATATACGCGCGCACGCTGGCCTCGATCACATCCGTGGTCGCGCTGCGTCCCCTCGCTTCCCGCCCTGCCTTGTTCGCCACCAACACCGAAACCTGTCCTTGCGCATCCTGCCCGGAGGTTGCTGAACGGATCGAATAATCCAAAAGCTTCAGATCATCCATCTTCAAAACACGGTTCAGCGTGCGGTAGGCCGCGTCCACGGGACCATCGCCGGTGCCTGATGCGGAGAGTTTTTTGCCGTCGCGGGTCAGGCGGATCTCTGCGGTCGGGGCTTTGCCGGTTTCGGTGCGGATCTTCAGGCTCTCGAGGCGGACAGTCTGCACCGTGTCCGTTTCGACCACATCCACAATGGAGCGCAAGTCCTCTTCATAGAGGTTCTTTTTGCGGTCGGCCAGCTCCTTAAATTTGATGAAGGCACGGTCGATCTCGGCGGGAGAAAGCTTCATACCAATTTTCTTCAGCTGCAGTGCGAACGCGTGATGACCGGAGTGTTTGCCGAGCACTAGATTCGACTCCCCGAAGCCGACCGATGCCGGATTCATGATTTCGTAGGTGGAGCGCTTGGCGATCATACCGTGCTGATGGATGCCGGACTCGTGGGCAAAGGCGTTCTTGCCGACAATCGCCTTGTTGGACTGCACCAGCATGCCCGTCAGACGCGACACCAACCGGCTGGTTTCGCACAACCCCTGCGTCTTGATGTTGGTGCGAAACGGGTAGATGTCCGAGCGGGTGCGCATGGCCATCACCACTTCTTCCAGAGAAGCATTACCGGCGCGTTCGCCGATTCCGTTGATCGTGCATTCGATCTGCCGCGCGCCGCCCAAAACAGCCGATAAGGAATTCGACACGGACAAGCCCAGATCGTCGTGACAGTGCACGCTGATCACTGCCTTATGGATATTGGGCACGCTGCGCCGCATATCCTCGATCAAATCGCGGAATTCATAGGGGGTCGTGTAGCCCACGGTGTCGGGGATATTGATGACGGTGGCGCCGGCCTTGATGACTTTTTCAACGACTCTAAACAGGAAGTCCCGCTCCGTGCGCGATGCATCCTCCGGCGAGAATTCGACCTCGCCCACGCGGTTGCGGGCATGCTGCACGGCCCAGACGGCCATGCGCTCGATCTCGCTCTTGGCCTTGCGCAGCTTGTACTGACGATGGATGGCCGATGTCGCCAAAAAGACGTGCAGGCGCTTCCGCTTGGCGGGAGCCAACGCTTCCAAAGCCACGTCCATGTCCTTTTCGACCGCGCGGGCCAACGCGCAAACCGTCGCGGCCTTGATGACCTTGGCGACTTCTTTGACGGCGGCCGCGTCGCCGGGAGACGTGATCGGAAACCCCGCCTCGATCACGTCCACACCGATATGCTCCAGCTGGCGCGCGATCTCAATCTTTTCTTTAATTCCCAGATTCACGCCGGGCGATTGTTCGCCATCTCGCAGCGTGGTGTCAAAAATAATAACTCGGTCTTTGCTTCCGGATGCGTTTGCCATGGTCGTCTCCTTGTTCGGGTTTAAATCGTGTCCTTAAATGGTAATGGCCGCTTTTGCGGCGGCCTTACCTGGAACGAACCCGGGCTGGCACGGCCGCTGCAGCGGCCGTGCGATCCTTTTTTAAAGGATCGTTACAGCCACTTCATCTTAAGTCGTAGGTCGGCTCCGACTTTTTCGATCGGATGAGCCGCCCCTGACTTACGAAGCTTGTCAAAACGCTTCTTTCCAGTGTGATAATCGCCCATGAATTCCTTGGCGAACTTACCCGTCTGGATTTCCTTGAGAATGACCTGCATTTCTTTTTTGGTGGCGGCGTTCACGACGCGCGGACCACGGGTCAGGTCGCCGTATTCGGCGGTGTCTGAGACTCGCTTGCGCATACCGGTGATTCCGCCGGCATAGATGAGGTCGGTGATGAGCTTGAGCTCGTGCAGCACTTCGAAGTAAGCGATCTCAGGCTGATAGCCCGCCTTGGTCAGCGTCTCAAAGCCCGCGTGGATGAGGGCGCTCACGCCGCCGCACAACACGGCCTGCTCTCCGAACAGGTCAGTCTCGGTCTCTTCCTTAAACGTCGTCTCGATGACGCCGGCGCGGGTGCCGCCGATGGCCTTGGCGTAGGCCAATGCCAGTTTCTTGGCCTTGCCGGTAGCGTTCTGATACACGGCAAACAGGGCGGGAACGCCCTTGCCTTCCTTGTAAAGATCGCGGACGCGGCTTCCAGGTCCCTTGGGGGCGACCATGAAGACGTCAACGTTCTTTGGCGGAACGATCATCTTGAAGTGAATATTGAATCCGTGCGAAAACACCAATGCCGAACCGGGTTTAAGATTGGGCTTCACCGCCTGCTCGTAAATATCCTTCTGCAGGGGGTCCTGAGCCAAAATCATGAGAATGTCGGAACACTTGGCGGCCTCCTCGGCAGTCACGGGCTTGAAGCCGTCCTTGATCGCGGCCTTATAATTGGGTCCGCCGGGACGCTGGGCAACAATGACCTTCACACCGCTGTCGCGGAGGTTCAGCGTCTGTCCACGGCCTTGAATGCCGTATCCGATCACACCGACGGTCTTGCCTTTTAAAATCTTGATGTCCGCGTCCTTGTCGTAATAAACCTTGGTCATTTTTTTCTCCTTAAATAATTATTTGAAAAATTAACTGGCAGCTTCGGTCTCTAGTTCCCGTTGGCTCTTATCAAAAATCCCAAAAGTCCTGGACTTCGATAGCGCCACCCTGCCGGTGCGGCAGATCTCAATCAGCTCAAGCTCCCCGAGCTCCTTGAAGATCGCGGGTTCCTTTTCGACCGTCGAAATGATCCGGGCAATCACGCTGTCGGGGCCTTCGTGCAGGATCTCAACATCATCACCTTTGGCCTTGGCGCTATCAATGACTTTCCGGACATGAGGACCCGGTCGAAACTTGACCAATGTGAGCTCGACCGCAAGCATGTCCTGATCGGTGATCGGGAGCACGCTGATCACGGGGATCAGCTTGTTGAGCTGCTTATTCACCTGCTCCAGCACTGAGGGTGTTCCATCCACGACAAAGGTGATGCGCGAAATCGTCGGATCCTGCGTCTCGCCGACGGCGAGCGAAACAATGTTGAACCCGCGCGCCGAGAATAAACCCGAAACACGGGCCAGAACGCCCGGCTCATTCTCAACGATGACCGAAAATAAACGGCGGTAAATGGTGTTGTCTTTAACGTATGCCATGGTTATGCCATGTCCATGATCTGTTCCATGGACCCTCCTGATGGGATCATCGGCATCACGTTTTCGTCCTTCGGGCAGACAAAATCGATGAAGACCGGACGATCCGTGATGGAACGCGCCTTGTCGATCGCGGGGCGGACGTCTTCCTTGCGGGTAACCCGTATCCCGACACCGCCGTAAGCTTCCGTCAACTTAACAAAGTCCGGATTCCCGGACATGTCCGAGCTCGAAAAGCGGTCTTTGTAAAAAAAGTGCTGCCACTGGCGGACCATGCCGTAAAACGAATTATTCAGGATCGCCACTTTAACCGGTAGTTTCTGTATCACCGCGGTGGTGAGCTCCTGAATGTTCATCTGGATGGAACCGTCGCCCGAAATGCACCAGACTTCCTTGTCCGGACGGCCCATCTGAGCTCCGATCGCGGCAGGAAAGCCGTAGCCCATCGTACCCAAACCGCCCGAAGTCATGAGGGCATTCGGCTCGTTGAAGCGGTAGTACTGAGCCGCCCACATTTGGTGCTGACCGACGTCTGTGGTGATGAGCGCATTGCCTTCGGTCGCCTTCCAGATTTCCTGGATGACGTACTGCTGTTTGATCGTCGTGCCGTCATCCTTGTAGCGGAACGGACTCTCCTGCTTCCACTTGGCAACCTGGGCCAACCAGTCCTTGGTGTCCAGAGGACCCACCAGCTGAATCAGCTCTTGAAGCACTTCTTTGACGTCGCCGACTATCGGAATATCCACCGGAATGCTCTTGGAGATAGATCCAGGATCAATGTCGATGTGAATCTTCTTGGAATGCGGCGAGAATTTTTCGAGATTTCCCGTGACGCGGTCGTCAAAACGCGCGCCGATCGAAATCAAAAGATCACATTCGTCCACCGCCCGGTTGGCATACACGGCTCCGTGCATGCCCAGCATGTCGATGAACAGGGGGCTCGATGCATCCATGCCGCCTAAACCCATCAGCGTGTTCGTGACCGGAGACTGAAGCTTTTCTGCCAAAGCCTTCACTTCCCTGGCAGCCCGGGCGATGATGACGCCGCCGCCGGTGTACAGCACCGGCTTCTTTGAGCCGGCGATCATGTTCGCGGCTTTGCGGATCTGGCTCATGCTGCCCTTGACCACCGGGTTGTAGCTGCGGATATTCACCTGCTCCGGCCAGACAAAGTCCATCTCAGCCAAGCTGATATCCACGGGAAAATCGATGAGCACGGGACCCGGGCGTCCCGTTCTTGCGAGATAGAAAGCCTCTTTGACGATGCGCGGAATCTGCTGGGGGTCTTTGACCAGGTAATTGTGCTTCGTGATGGGCCGCGTGATGCCGGTGGTATCGGCTTCTTGGAACGCGTCATTTCCGATCATAAAACTCTTCACCTGTCCGGTGATCACCACGATTGGAATCGAATCCATATATGCGTCGGCGATACCGGTCACGCAGTTGGTCGCCCCGGGACCGGAGGTCGCGATCGCCACACCCACTTTGCCGGTGGAACGCGCATACCCTTCGGCCATGTGGACGCCGCCCTGCTCATGGCGAACCAAAACCACATTTAATTTGCAGTCATAAAGTTTGTCGAACAGCGGAAGGCAGGCGCCGCCGGGCAGACCAAATACGACGTCCACGCCCTCACGCAGCAAGGATTCCACCATTGCCTGGGCGCCAGTCATTCGTGTCATAGGTCTACCTCTCTAATATTAGGGTGGTCAAAGATGCCAAAGTCCGACTTCTTGTCAGAAAGTTGATTATTATAGCTGTAAGAGCCGGTAGGGTCAAACCAGAATATCAGACTGATTAGGTCTGATTAGATGCTAGGCGTCAGAACCCTTCGGCTTAGGCGCCTGACGGATATAAAAATTGAAGCTTCGGGCCAGTTCTCCATCCAGCAGCACTTCCACCCAGTATTTACCGATGCGCGGAAATCGGACATTCCGAAATTGAGAAACCACGTTATGAAGATGATCCAGCGAAGACAGGCTGAAGGGCACCGGGTTGGATTGAGCGGCGATTTCACCGGACTCCGCGCAGACAATGCGCGTCTGCTCCACAAAACGCCCCTCGCCCTTTCCCCAGCGGTTCACGACGACAAATTTCTTATGCATGACCGGCGTTTCGACTGCGGCAATGTTGTCAAACAGACCAATGAGGATGAATTTGCCGTTGTTCTCCACGCGAAGATCATCGCAAAGCAGGGTGAATTGCAGATCGGGACGCATCAGGACACAATCGCCTTGGCTAGCTGCGCGTAGGTCCGACAGACTGGAATCTTGGGAAAACGTGACGCGATGGAAGCGGGCGGACAAAAAAACACCCCTTTGTCAGCCGCCTGTATCATCGTCAAATCGTTAAAAGAATCTCCCGCGGCATGAACCGCAAAGTTGAGCTTCTGTAAGGCCCTCACGGCATGTTCTTTGCCATTGGTCTGGCGCATCACGTGCCTAACGATAAAGCCCGATTCGTCGACCTCGAGAGAGTTGCAGAAAATTGTCGGCCAGCCCAGCTGCTTCATGAGCGGCGCGGCAAATTGCCCAAAGGTATCGGAGAGAATGATGAGCTGAAACTTGGCGCGAACGCCGCTCACAAACTTAGCAGCCCCGGGAAGCGGGCCCATGCTTGCGATGACTTTTTGGATATCGGCGAGCCGGATGCCGGCCTTTTTAAGAATGCCGATCCGGAACCGCATCAGCTTGTCGTAATCCGGCTCATCCCGGGTGGTGCGTTTCAAGTCCGAGATGCGGGTTTTTTCCGCAACGGCGATCCATATCTCCGGAACCAGAACCCCTTCCAGATCCAGGCAGATGACGCGGGTCCTGGTCGATGCGGCGACGCTAGACCCCATTATTCGACGGGGATCAGGATCTTTTGACCGGGACGAAGCTTGTCGGGATTCTTAATGCGGTCTTTGTTGAAGTCGTAAAGATATTGCCAGCGGTGCTGAGAACCCATCTCCCGCTGCGCAATGCGGGCCAAAGAATCTCCTTCTTTAACCACGTATTCACGGGTCGATACTTTGACAGCTGACTCAACGCTAGTCTGCTCCTGTGTCAGATAAACATTTTCCTGCACCTGCACCGACTCCACGCCTTGCGGAGGACCCTGATGCGGCATCATAACTTCCTCAACTTCCGCGACGACAAATTGAGCGTTGCGGTCCTTTTGCATGCCCACCAGATCGGTCACCTTAGCAACCGCGTCCAGCTTGCCTCGGCTGACCAATCGGATGCGATCAGCGGAAATACCGTTGGCGGACATGTAGGATTGCACCGATGCCGCACGCGCCTTCGCTAATTTGTCATTGTACTGTTCAGAGCCGCGAACATCCGCGTTGCCGGTAATGAGCACGCTCGCCTTGGCGTTCTTAGAAAGAATTCGAAGTCCGTCATCCAGGATCACCTTTGCGTCCGTACGAAGATCGGATTTGTTGTAATCAAAATAAACCTTAACGTTCTTGATCACTTTGCGGACGAGAAGAGAAGGGCGCATTTCGGGCTGCGCGGGAGCGGCCTGAGGAGCGGCAACCGGCGCGGGCTCGGCATAATCCTCACCCTTGTAATCCTCAATAATACGGTACACATAGATATAACCGCGATTGCCCCACAGGCCGTTACGCGAAGCGGGCCCCGG
>JAGOUK010000107.1 GCA_018061225.1 Candidatus Omnitrophota bacterium
AAGATACCCTTTAGACAAGATGCTTCCCCGCACAGAAAGTCCGGTTAGATTTCTAAAGTCTTGCCGCAAAGTCTCGGCTTTTTTCAATGTTTGGCGGATAAGATCTTCAATCTTCGCAACGGCCGATCGAACCTCCCCGCCTGACTCCAATACACTGACCGGCACCTGAAAAGGAACCTCAATCTGATTTGGGTCCATCGACGAGGAGGCTGATCCTTGGGCGCGTACATAATCACTAAAATGGGCAGGAAACTGGGAGAGGTGTCCTTGCCATGTCTTGCCACTATCGCGAATCGAATGCTCAATCATCCTGGCAACAGCTCCAAAAGACCCAAAAGTAGCCGTGTGAAGCTTCGCCTGATGCGGTTCCAATAGGTCGAGAATTCTTTGTTTGCTAAGGCCATCCGGTTCTTGAAATAAATACTGTTCGATCACCCAATCCGCCGGAGCTTCTCCGAAAGAGCTCTCCACGTCCCCCGTCATAATCAGCGCTTCCCGGTACATCGAAATCACACTCATCATGTCAGATGCCAACATCCAGCCCTCACCAGTGTCAGCATTCATCCCATATCGGTTAATGCCGTAATTCCATGCATTGGCTATTGCCAACATGGCGACACCATCTTCACCCTGCTCATACATGCGCCGTATCACATCATTCAATCCGTAGGCCTCGCTTGCCATGAATGCGCCTGCGCCCCAGTCTCCGATCTGCGCGCCCGAGGCACGCCCCCAGAATGTATCTGACATCGTCAAGTCACGGTTATAAAGCCCTGCCCCATGGGCTCGGCGAAGAGATTGGATAACGGATGCAAATACGGTTCGCACCTCACTTTTAAGTAATTGGAGCTGCTCCTCATTAGCAATGCCCGCGCGAGCGGACCAGTCATTTAATATTTGGGTAAGGGATTCATTGGTTATTCCTTCTGTTATCAACACAAAGGAGCCGGGCTTAAGATCAATTGATTCCTTGAGCGATAGGTCTTTCGTATCCGATGGAGTATCCGATTTAGGGCGATCAACTTTAACATCGGCACCCCAGTCAGCGTCAGCCAAACCGGACCATAAGTGTTTTGGTAAAATTGCCAACGCTTGGCGGACATCTGCCTGCTTGGGATCAGCGGCATCGGCAGCTTCACCCGTACCGGCCGCCTGTTCCAAATCTCCATAGATGCCCGCTTCCCGCTCCACCATGCCCCAGGCTTCCTGATGAGCTGCGTCTGACTGCGCGTCCGTCGGCGCGACCACCTTGAGATACACCGTGCGCTGGCCGCCGCTCTCATCCTCCATGCGGATCTTAAAAACTCTCGCCGGATCCTCGACATCATATCCTTGCTTGATATCCTCGATCTGTGTGATCGTCCAACCCTCAAATACCTCCCGGACAGAGGCTTCTGGCCGGATGGCGCCGTGTGCGTCCCATTTGATGATCCGATCCGTCGCTCCCTCCAAAAAAGCTTCGCCGTCAAATTCCGTTGTCAGCCCGATCGCAATTCCGCCCCAGGGCCATCTGATCCGCATCCCCAGCAGAGACACCGTCCGACGACGATGCTCCACCCGCGTCCGGTAACCCAACGCCCTCATGGCTTCGGCAACCTTGTCATAGAATCGGCCTGATTTGAGCAGTTGTTCGATATAAGGCAGGCGCTCTGATCCCCTGGGACGGGCATCCCCCGCTCGAACCACTGCTTTTTGATAGGCTCCCAAAAGACCTCCGGGCTCCGCGTTGGATTTCAGGTCCTGATCGAACATGCTATTCGATGAGGCCGCGCCGATCAGTGAGGTATTCATCGCTCCGGGACTTCCAAATGCCGCGACGGCATAAGGCGAAACGTTGAATGTAAAGGATACGGCAGTCAGAACGCCCTTCTTTTTTACAAAGATCAGATACTCTCCGGTTCTTTCTCCGTCTGCCGAAGACTTGACGTAATGGTCGTTCGAAGAGCGTCCGAGCATCAAGATGCCGCCTTCTTCTAAGAGCGCTTCATAATGTCGCAAAGCGGCTGCTTTTTCCTCCTTCGTAAAGTGCGCCCAAAAAAGGTTGGAATCCTCAATAACGCGATAAGAGTTGGGCTGCAGCTGAGCCTCGGTCCCGACGATGCTCTCCGGATCCAAAATATCCGCCGGAATCAAATGAAGATTCGGTCTCGAAAAGCGAGGACTCTCGAAGGGTCGATCGATCCAGGCGTTACCGTCCGGGTCCCAGCCGGCAACAAGCCCCTCCCTTTCGGAGGCGGTCAAATCGTCCGGACTGCGGCCCTGGAGCAGATCTTTTAATTCTGCCTGCAGCGCCAGATATTCCTCTATAGCACTGCGGTCCTGTGCATAATACTGACGCACCTGCGCTTCGGTCAGATGATTTTCGAATGCTTCG
Source organism: Candidatus Omnitrophota bacterium (assembly GCA_018061225.1). Lineage (GTDB taxonomy): Bacteria > Omnitrophota > Gorgyraeia > 2-02-FULL-51-18 > JAGOUK01 > JAGOUK01. The sequence continues at coordinate 2,375 of JAGOUK010000107.1, forward strand.
ATCGTAACGACTTGCCCGTTCCGATAAACAGCCTTCATCCCGGTGAAGGAGGTCTCGTCCGCCAGACGCCTCAGCAGGGCATACTTGGCCAATAAAGTTTGTCTAAGCTTATCGCCCACGACCAAGATCGTATCGGCCGGATCCCGCTCCACCGCATCGATCGAATTGCGGGGATACCGGTCCGCCAATTCTTGAGCGGCATAAGGCAGCATACCGGTCCCGATCGTCAGGACTCTGCCGCCAGGCCTGAGATAAGCCCCGATCAGCTCCCGCCCGGTCGCCGCCCGATTCTCAAAAGTCGCCTGTGCCGTCGCATGCGACATGCGAGCTCCCTGGGCGTCGGTCACGCGGTCGGATGATCGGCGCAACAACCCGGCTCCCGCCATGAACCCCGTGGTGGCAGTCACCGCTGTCGACACACCGGCAATAAGGGCCAGCCATGGGTGATCTTGAACTAGGTTAAAAATCCCTTCCCATCGCCCAAGCGCCTCCCAGGTTGGCCACAGAATGGCCGCTTCCGTGGTCAGCGCTTGAATCCATTGCATCCCGCTAATTCGCTTGAAAGGCTCCAGCAATCCAGGCAGCGGGAGATCGCGATAATTTTCGTAATCATCGATCAGCCCGTCCAGGGACGTGTCCCCCCATTCACTCTCATATTGACGATGCGTGAGCAGGATCGCTTGCACCCACTGTGAGCGCAATACCAGTAGTTGGGCGATCCGCGCCGTCGCTTCTGATCCCGGATCGGATTCGATCAGATCCTTGATTCGCGATAAACGATGGAGATGCGCTTCGGCAATGTCCTCACGGAGGAGAGGACCCGGGCTGGCCGGAGATCCGGTGTACCTCTTAAAAGAATTCTCCCAGTCATACCCTTCCTCATAGGACTCTTCCGGAATAAACCTCAGCGCTTCGGCAATCGCGTCATGCGCGCGAATACTTTCGGGAACCTCCATTGCGTCCAGCTCGTTGCGGATGATTTCTGCCAAATGATCTGCTTGATACGAGCCGATCATGAGATTGAGCCGGCGCAGCAGCGGCCTCCCCAAAACTAGATCACTCCGTCCCCAGGAATTATGTTTGCGGGGGTCCAAAAGCTGCTCCCTCAAATGCAAGGCGACCTGCAGCTGAGCGCCCGGACTGGTTCCGTTCCGCTGCAAGCCATCGATATCACTGAACACAATGTCGATATCCCCCGCCGTTTCTTTGATCATAAAATTGTCAGTGTGCGCATCCTCCAACGATATACCCAGCGAAACTGCCCGCTGGGCGAACCTCTCCAATGCGCCCACCACCTTAACCATTCCATATGGGCTGTCCTCTTGCTTGCTTTTCCGCAATGTCATTGGAAGCTTTTCGATGATTTGCACCGAACGACCGTCACGCATCTGCCCAAAATAAAGCACCCTCGGAGTAAGCCCGGTGTCCTCCGTGCTCACCACGGCTCCGCGTATGAGCTCCGGATCTTCAAACTGATCTTTTGCCTGATGAAAACGACTCACCCGAATAACATATTTGCCGTTCATCTCAAAAACATCATTGAAGACTCCGCTGCCAAGATGCTCAAACTTCCCCCGCGCCGCTTGCTTGTGATATTCCAAGACGCCCGCCTGGTAGGTTGACGCTCCCTCCGTATAATTCAGATGATCCACGATATCCCGGATCTGCGTTAACTCATCCGTTCCCCCATCTTCCGGATGCATTTGCTGCATTGCCATAGGATGAGATGGAGTGACCAATGCGTTCAAATCTAACAACGCTTGAATCAGAAACCTAATCTCTCGATCGTATTGATGGTCCGGATCCGCGTCTTGAAGCATGACCCGCACCGCGTGGACATAGCCGGGCGCCACCATCTCACTGCGGGCCGCTTCTGCCTGATTTGAAAAAAGCATCGGAATCCCGGTCGTATTCAATGCCTTTTCCAAAGCCGGGTCTTCGGAAGCCAACTCGGCGACAGCGCGCGCTGCTTTATCGAGTTTGTCATAAACGGCCTTTTGCCTGGGCGCGCGGCTGATAAAACCAGCCGCCCAATTCCATGCCTTTCCGGCATTCCGCAATAATCGGGTTATTGTCGCAAATACGCTTACCTCATCTTCCGTTGCCGTACGGCCAAGACGAATATCAAACCATCTATCTCCATAAAAATACTTTTGGTCCATGGCGCTCATAATCCGATGCAGGAGGCGGCTCGCTTCCATGAACTCACTGGGCGATACTTCCTCCCAGTCCTGCATCACATCAGCCAGAATATCTTCGGCTCTTATCTGCGCCGGCTTTTTTAGCCGTCCACTCTCATCTGGAATACTATTAATAAAGGCGGTTTTGATCTGATCGAGCGCTGCCGCAACGATGTCTGATGCGCGCCCAGTGACGTCCCGATATTCACGATCCCGGCGTGCAAATCCGGATATGACCCTATGGATCAATCCAGTGCGTTTCTCTTCATACAAAGCCGGGTTAGATCCCGCCAACTCCACCATTCGCTCTAACTGGTACTCGGAAAGACCAACTTCCAAAACGTCCCCCGGCGCATACAGGGCATTGCGGCTCAACCTCTCCTTCAGCCGCGAAAGTCGCGCACCACTCCCCGCGCGTTTGGAAAGAGGCTCCCCTACACGCTTAAAGTCCGATAGCACCGCATAAACTCTGCCTATATCTTGATCAAAGTCCGTCTGCAGATCTCGAAACTCGCTCAAATCGGAGACATCCAAACCAACCAATTTAAGCACCCCTGGAATTCCATCTTCCTGTATGGTGCCGATATGCCCGGTGTAATATTCAAAGGTTTTGTCTGACCTCAATAAAGCGTCTTTGGTCTGCTTCCACAGATTCATGGCAGCTTTAGGATCGGTCATCAAATATTCCGGCATGCGCTCCATCGCGCGC
>JAGOUK010000108.1 GCA_018061225.1 Candidatus Omnitrophota bacterium
CGGCGAGGCAGAAGGCCCCGCAGCTCGCCAAGGCGGTCGGGTCCGAGATCCGCCGGATGAAAAGCGGTGTTCTGTCCGATGCCGTTAAGGAAGGTGACCGCGCGCTCGAGGAGCTTGTGATCTTTAAGTCCCGTATTTTGGGCATCGCGATGGCCAATCTCGTGAATCTTCTGTCGCCCGAAATGATCGTGCTCGGCGGCGGTGTTGTCGAGGCCATGGGTCATATCATCGTGCCTGCGGCCCGCGAGGCCATGCATCGCTACGCGATGCCTCCGCTCGTGGCAAAGGTCGCCGTGAGTCCAGCGCGTCTCAAGGACTACGCGGGTGCCAAGGGCGCGGCTAAACTCGCTTACGACCGTTACTACCCCGAGATCAAGCGCCAAAAGAAGGCCAAATAACATGTCCGCCCAAACCGTCGCCGTCATTGATATTGGCGCCAGCGCCATCCGCCTCGTCGTGGCCGAGATCGGCTCCAAGGGCGAGATCCGCCAGCTCGAGAACCTGCAAAAAGCCGTCAACTTCGGCAAAGATGTTTTTTCCGGCGGATCCTTGAGCCAGGCGTCGATGGCGCAAGGACTGGCCATTCTCCAGAATTACAAAAGCGTCATCGATACGTACCAGGTTAAGAAGGTCCAGGCCATCGCGACCAGCGCCATCCGCGAAGCCGTCAACAGCGAAATGTTCATCGACCGTGTCTTCGTCCGCACCGGCATCGACGTGGAAGTGATCGAGGGACCCGAAGAAGTTCGTCTGGAGCTTATCGCCGTCGAACACGCCGTCGGAACCGACATTGATCTCAATAAAAAAAACTGTCTCATCGTCGAAGTGAGTTCCGGCAGCACCGAGGTGATCATTCTCAATCAGGGGCAGGTGGAGCTCACCCGGACGCTCTCGATCGGCAGCTTGCGGCTGCCTGAGCAGGCAAGCTCGGCGAAACTCAAGCCCGAAGGGGTGCAAAAAGTCCTCAAGCGCTCTATACAAGAAATCGTCGCCTACGCCGCCAAGGAATACAACTTTGCCCAAGTGGACACCTTCATCGCGCTCGGCGGCGACGTGCGCTTCGCCGCCCAACAGCTTGCCGCGACCGCCCGCGAACGCTACGCCATCGTTGATAAAAAACCCTTCGTCAGCCTCGTGAACAAGATCGGCAAGCTCACCCCCGAGGAGATTGCCTCCGAATACGGGCTGCCTTATGGTCAGGCCGAACCGCTCTACGCGTCTCTGCTGTATTACCTCAATTTTCTCTCAGAGACATCGTCCGAAAGTCTCATCATCCCAAATATGTCGATGCGCGACGCGCTCCTGCTCGAAATGTCTCAGCTGGTCTCGGGTCACAAGCGCACCGATGTGTCGCGTCAGATCATGAATTCCGCTCGCCATCTGGGCGAGAAGTTCGAATATGACAAGGCCCATTCATCCTTGGTCGGGCAAACGGCACTCAAGATTTTTGACGCGCTTAAAGGAGAGCATGGCATGGGATCGCGCGAGCGGACGCTGCTCGAGGTTTCGGCCACGCTGCACGATATCGGCTCGTATATTTCGCCCGCGGGGCATCATAAGCATTCTGCCTATCTGGTGGAGTCCTCCGAGATCTTCGGGCTCCGCAAGGCGGACAAGATGATCGTGTCCAACATCGTACGCTACCACCGCCGCTCCACACCAAAGGCGACACATGCCTCCTACGCGTCGTTGCCGCGCCAGGACCGCGCGGTCGTCTCGAAGCTCGCGGCCATTCTCCGCGTGGCGGACTCGCTGGACGCGACGCATCAGCAGAAGATCAAGAATCTCGAATTTGAAGTGGGCGACAAGGCCTTCACGGTGTGGGTGTCCGACGCGCTCGCGGACGTTTCGGCGGAACGCGAATCTTTGCAGGACAAAGGCGACCTCTTTGCCGATGTGTTCGGCCTGCCCGTCGTCATCAAACAAAAAGCGCTGGCGGCCTGATCATGGCGGATGCGATCCCCGAACGGCTGTTTGACCGCGAACTCTCCTGGATCGAGTTCAACTCGCGCGTGCTCGCCGAGGCGATGGACGATGCCAACCCCTTGCTTGAGCGATTGAAGTTCATCGGCATCGTGAGCTCAAATTTTGATGAATTCTTCATGGTGCGGGTGGCGGGTCTCGCGCAGGAATCCGCCGGCAGCGCCGCGGAAGTGTACCGCCGCGCCTTTGATCTGATGCGCCTCCAGCACGCGCACTTCACCGAAGTCCTCCTGCCCGAAATGGCCAAGTCCGGCATCCGCCGCGTGACCTCCCGCAATATCAGCGAGCGGCAGAGGACTTATCTGACGGGACTTTTTCATAAAGAATTCATGCCGCTCCTGACGCCGATCGCTCTCCGCGAGGATTCGCCGTCGCCCAATCTCGTGAACCTCAGTGTCTACCGCGTGATTCAGCTGCTGGACCTCGCCAAACCCTTTGAAAAGCTCCACGCGGTGATCGAAGTCCCGCGCAAATGCCCGCGCCTGGTGACGCTGCCCGTCGCCGAAGACGGAACCGGTCACGACTTTATCCTTTTTGAAGACGTCATCAGTCTCTTTGTGCGTGAGCTGTTTCGCGGTTATGAAGTCGCGGATGAGGGACTGCTTCGCCTCACGCGGGCTTCGGAACTCACGCTGGATGAAGAAAAAGACGCGGATTTTTCGCGCGTCATGTCCGAGGCGATTCGCTCCCGCCGTCTCAATCAGGTGGTGCGCGCCGAGATCAGCGGTTCTGCTGAGCTGACAACCTTCCTGAAGCGGCGCTTCGCGATCCCGGCCTCGGGCGTGTTCGCGGGGGAGGCGTGGGTCGACTTGCGCGGCGCGTCTCAGCTGGCTTTTCAGCCCGGCATGGATCATCTGAAGGTCGCGGCGTGGGAACCGCGGACAGCCGCGGACTTTGAGGACACGGAGGACATCTGGACTCAGATCAAGACGAAGGACACGCTGGTATTTCAGCCCTACGAATCCTTTGATTCATTTTTGCGCCTTCTAAACGAAGCTGCCCGCGATCCTGATGTGCTGGCGATCAAGCAGACCCTGTACCGGACCGGCTCCCGCGCCGCCGTGATCTCAGCGCTCGAAAAAGCCGCCGAAAACGGCAAGCAGGTCACCGCGCTCGTGGAACTTAAGGCCCGCTTCGATGAGGAAGCGAATATCGAGGGAGCCCGTCGCCTCGAAGCTGCCGGAGCAACAGTGTTGTACGGCGTGGTGGGGCTCAAGACTCACGCGAAGATCTGTCTCATCGTCCGCCGCGAACCCGACGGCATCCGGCGCTATGTCCATCTTTCGACCGGCAATTATAATGAAAAAACCTCCCGGATTTATTCTGACTTTTCACTTTTCACCGCGGATGAGGATATTTCTAAGGATGCGGCTTCGCTGTTCAATCTGATCACGGGGTTTTCGCAGCCGACTGGATTTGCCAAGCTCGAGATCGCGCCGTTCAGTCTTCGCAAGCGGCTGGAGCGTCTCATCATGCGCGAGTCGATGCGCGCGCACGCCGGCGGCCAGGGCCTCATCATCGCCAAGATGAATTCGCTCGTGGACCCCAAGATCATTGAGGCGCTTTACAAGGCCTCGCAGGCCGGGGTGAAGGTGCAGCTCAATATCCGCGGAGTTTGCTGCCTCAAGCCCGGCGTGAAGGGGATGAGCGAAAATATCGAAGTCGTCAGCATCGTGGACATGTTCCTCGAACACGCGCGGATGTTTTATTTTTATAACGGCGGGGAGGATGAGATCTTTTTGTCGAGCGCCGATTGGATGCCGCGCAATCTCGACCGGCGCATCGAGATCATGTTCCCGATCACTCAAAACTCGCTGCGCAAAGAGGCGCTTGAGACGCTCAAGCTCTTCTTCAGGGACAACGTGAAGTCCTGGGCGCTTCAGTCGGACGGCAGTTACCGCCGCCGCTTAGCGGGAGACGAGAAGCGCTTCCGAGTCCAGGAACACCTCTGCCGCAAATATTCCGATAAGAGCGCGGCCAAGCGCCCGCCCGTCCTAGATCTTAAGCCCCAAAAACCCAAAAAAGATTAGCCTTCTGCCCGATAAGACGGATCCGCCGCGCTGCCTGGGTTTGGTTGTATCCATCGGTGTAGTAGAATGAGTCATGCGCACGTTCAAGCAAGTTCATCATATGATCTTATTGCTGGCAGCAACATCATTCGCAATGTCCCTGCCGACAGGGTTTGCTCTGGCGGCTGAGATCTCGAATAAGCCCGCGGGCGCGACGGACCCCCGGGTCGCCGGTCCGTATAAGAAAAAAATACCCGGATCCACGAATGTGATCGCCGGCAGCAGGCCCCGCACTTATATCAAACCCAAGAAGCAAACTTATTCTGAGCATATGGATTCGCTCAAGACAGAGCGGTTTAAGAACGAGTCGGATTCCTTTGGCTACAATAAGTCCAAAACATCTTCCGCCTTTTCAGGACCGCACAGCAGCCGCCAGATCAACAGCTCGCGCCCACCGTCAAGCCGGCTTCACATCAAGAACCACCTTGGCACACCGGGTCCGGGTATGTCCCGCAACGAAAAATTATCCACGGGAGATTTTGTTTTTATGGGGAAGGTGACTGACGCGCTCAAAAGCAGCGATCCCGAAACGGCTTCACGAATGGCCGGGATTATGTCGGGCCAAAAGGAAGGCCGCACGTTAAACCCCGAAGAATACGCCTTTCTCCAGGCCATGTCCGGCAAGATCAACGACGGCCAGGCCGCCTACCGCCTCCGCTCCATCGCCGAAAAGCGCCGCGAGATTTAACAGTACAGTCGACCTAGATGAGGGTTTGATCGTTCTGTCTCCAGTCTAGTTAATCAAACAAAAAATAGTTACTCTTTAAATAAATTCTGCTGTCCCGACCGTCTATATGGGTAGGGGGGATTTTATGCAGACTATTTGTGAATGTAACTACAAATGTAATATAATAGTGGTTCGCTGATGAAGGAACTTAGGTGGAGCTCCTCAAAGGACGCGACGATTCAATTAACTCGTGGGATGAGTTTTAACCGCTTGGTTCACTCCCGTTTTGTGGGTATCGAACGGCATGAGAAGCGGTTGCATCAGGACCTGATGCTGTTTGAGTGTGACGGATATATCTGGGTGATTCCGTTCGTGGATGGCGGAGACCATTATTTTTTAAAAACTGCGTATCCCAGCCGCAAGCGAACCCGTATACATAGAAGGAGAGCCGAGTGAAGCGAATCAAGCTGAATGCCGAAGAAAAAAAGATCGAGCAAGCGATTGGGC
>JAGOUK010000109.1 GCA_018061225.1 Candidatus Omnitrophota bacterium
TCTGCGTGGAGTTGGTTTCTTCACTGCCGCCGAAGGCATTGAAGTGACGCTTGCGGGCGATCGAATCGATTTCGTCGATGAAAATAATGCAGCCGCCGTGCTCATCTGCCTGCATGCGCGCCTGCTTGAAGAGCTGGCGGATGCGCGAAGCGCCGACACCGACAAACATTTCGACAAACTCCGACGCGGACATAGAAAGAAACGGCATGCCGGACTCGGTGGCAATGGCTTTGGCGAGATAGGTCTTACCGCAGCCCGGGGGGCCCAGCATCAGAATGCCGCGCAGCATCTTGCCGCCGATCGCCTTGACGCGGGCATGATCCTTGATGAGCTTCACGATTTCGATGGACTCAAGCTTGGCTTGTTCCATGCCGATAACATCAGTCCACTTGATATTGACTTCGTTGGTCTTGACCTTCTTGGTGGCGATTTTCTGAAAACCCCCGCCGTAATGAAGCCAATACAGACCCACGATGAAAAGCAGCGTCGAAACAATGGTCTGAATCGGCATGATCGACAGCCACGCGATCATGTAGATGCGCTGATAGGAATCAATGCGGCTCAAGACCGCCCAGGGAAGCGCGATCGCCAAAAAGAGGAAAAAGATCATGGCGATCAATTTCCACTGGCGGATCCAAAAATATTTGAGGCTCTTCTTAAGTGACATGATTTGTCCTAACTCGGATTTTGATCCGATTCAAAACTCGGTTGAAGAACACGATCCAACGCACAGGCCTCGGCGAAACGCTCGGCGGCTTCATGCCGCTGTCCGCGCTCCTGGTAAAGCAGCCCGTACATAAAGTTCAAATAGGCTCGGGACTTCCTTCGGTCGGCTTCGAGGATCACAAAGCCGCTTCTCGGTTCAAGCCCATGCATCCCGGAACGATGTCCCGGAATCCAGCCTGATTGCAGCGCCCATGCGCCTGAAGCGCCGGCCGTGAACGCCGCCAAAGCCCAAATGACAATCGCCCGAGAAGGTTGTTTCATGATAAGAAAATCCTCGTTGGAAGGGTCTCGGCGTCCGCCGGAAGCAGACGCCGAGCCCGATCTTTACCGCTCTCTCTTCTTATGTCTGTCGCGTCTACGGCGCTTGCGGCGCTTGTGCACCGCCATCTTATGCCGTTTACGCTTTTTGCCGCAGGGCATCAGTGCGTCCTCCTGTTAATCGATGACTTTGTTCAAGGGATACTCAATGATCCCCTGAGCCCCGGCCTCTTTCAGCCGGGGAATAAGATGCTTAACAACGGATTCGTCGAGGATCGTGTCCGCGACGAGCCAACCCTTGTCCGAGAGATGCGAAATAGTCGGTTTTTTAAGCGCCGGTAGGATACCGAGCACTTTTTTCAAATTTTTCTGCGCGACATTCATCTTGAGTCCAACCTTGCCTTCCGCTCCGATGGCACCAAGAAAGAGCATCGCCATTCCTTCGATCTTGCGGCGCTTGACAGGGTCTTTCCACGCGGCCTTATTAGCGATGAACTTCGTTGTGGAATAGCAAAGCGTCTCGACGATGCGGAGGTTGTTGGCCTTGAGGCTGGATCCCGTCTCGGTGATATCCACGATGGCATCGACGAGGCCGTAACCCACCTTGACTTCGGTTGCTCCCCAGCTAAATTCCACATCAACGGGAATGCGGCGTTCCTTGAAGAACTGCTCCGTAAAACCCTTGAGCTCTGTCGCGATCCGCTTGCCCTTCAAGTCCTCGGGCTTATGAATATTGGACTGATTCGGCACCGCCAGCACCCAGCGCACGCGGTTACGGCCTGTTTTGGCGTACATCAGTTCCGCGACGCGGACGACATCCGAATGATTTTCGAGTATCCAGTCTTCGCCTGTGATGCCGCAATCCAAGGCGCCCTGCTCTACGTAGCGGGACATCTCCTGGGCGCGGATCAAAACGGGGTCAAGCTCGGCGTCGTCTATATAAGGGAAGTAAGACCGGGATGAAACGGAAACCTGAAACCCGGCTTTTTGGAGCATCTTAAAAGTGGAATCCTGCAGACTCCCTTTGGGAAGTCCAAATTTTAACTTGAGATTGGATGCGGCAGAACTTTTAATAGCCATCTAATTGCCTTGTCTTCAAAAAAATAAAAGGTTTAACGAATCAGCTCGCTCTTAATCACCCGGCATAACGAACACCAACAATATTTCATAACTCATTTAAAATGAACAAGTTAGGAAAGTGCAACGGGGTTCACTGAGGGCGACTTTCGATGCGGAGTATACCATGCGTCCACGGTCACGTCAAACGTGTTAAGACTTGTTGTGACCTGCTAAAGTGACAATTTCAGACCATGTGATATAATGCGCGACTATGTTAGCACTTCTTCGCCACAAGACCATTCAGCGCTGGTTATTCATCGCCCTCTGCGTCCTCATCATCCCGGGCTTTGTGTTCATGAGCACGGCCTCTGACTCCGGGATGAGCGGCAATGCCGGCAAGATCGGCGGCCGCAAGATCAAGGTTCAGGAATTCATCCGCAATTACGAGGCCATGCGCCGCGAACTCGAAGTGTTTAGCGGGGCGGATCTCTCCCGCATGGGCAACTCGGTCGACCTGGAGGCCCTCACCTGGCAGCGCATCCTCTTGGTGGACGCTGCTAAAGAGGCCGGCATCAAAGTAACCGATGCGGACGTGATCGCGTGGATACAGGAGCAAAAGGTGTTCGCCGAGGACGGTAAGTTTTCGCAGGAACGTTACAACATGATCATTGAGCGTTATCTCAAGATCGACGTGAAGCGGTTTGAGGAAGAATGCCGCGAATACCTTTCGCTTCAGCGCTACCGCGATCAGGTCCGCGGAACCTACTCGCCCGGCGCGGCTGACCTGCAAACCCGTTTTGAGCAGCTTTATGGCCCCCGAGAACTGGCCTATGTCGTTTTCACCAAAGAGAGTGTGACGCCTCCGGCTGCAGCGACCGAAGAAGATCTTCAGTCCATGTACAGCCGCCTCTCCGGCAGGCTGTTCGCGCAGGAAGCTGTTTCGCTCAAGTATATTTCCTTGCCGGCCGGTTCCGCGGACCCTTTAGAAGCCGAAGAGAACGGGCTTTGGGAATCCGCCTCCGTGCGTACACCGCTCCTATCACGTGAAGAACCCATCACCGGAATCGGTTCGGCGCCCGAACTCATGGCAGCCGCTTTTGACATTAAGAACGCGGGCGAAAAAACGGCTTGGATGGAACATGACGGCAAGCGATACCGCTTTGAGCTGGTCGAGCACAAGCCTCAGACCCCCATGACGTATGAAGACGCAAAAAAAGTACTGGCAGAATTAGTCGGTCAGGAAAAAACCTTCCGCGCCGTGATCGAAAAAGCCTCCGAGTTCTCCGACGCGGTAGAAAAATCCGGCTGGGCGTCCGCGGTTGCCGCCCAAAAGCTCGCGCCGTTGACGCTTGCGTCCTACACTCCCGGCGACTACATCGAAAAGGTTGGCAAGCTTCCCCGCGTGAGCGAAGCGCTTGCCGGCCTTGAGGTTGGCAAGACTTCCGGGCCGCTGCCCACTTCCAATGGCCTCGTCATCTTTAACGTGGTGTCACAGGCCAAGCCGGACGCGGCGCTCTTTGAATCCAAGCGTGACGAGATTGAGCGGAACCTGAAGCTCAAGCACGAGATGGAAGTCTTCGGCAAAGCCTACCAAGCCCTGCAAACCCGCCTCACCGTCGACACCAAGACCATGTCCAAGCTCTTCCCGGCCCCGACCGACTCCCCGACCTCCAACTAATCCCGACCCATATTCCCTAATCGAAAGCTGGCGTACCTGGTGCTGCCGAGAGGCAATCCATGTCCGGCCAATTGAATTCCAAGCCGTTCAATTGGAGTCTCAAATTTAATCGAGGGTATGACAAAAATATCAGGTCGGACGCTGAGTCGCTTGTCACTAAGCGGCGAAAAGTCCTGCTCAGTTAGATGGGGGTGCGGGTTGGGGTGTCGGCGGAGTGAGGCGGCTCCGCCCGCAGCGGACCCGCCTCACTCCGCGGGTCGCGCCGACCTACTTCTTGTTGAGCAGGTCTTTGAGTTCGCCCATGAATTGGTTGATGTCCTTGAAGGAGCGATAAACCGACGCGAACCGCACATACGCGACTTCGTCGAGCTTGTGGATTTTCTCCATGACCATCTCGCCCACCGCCTGCACGGGGATTTCTTTGTCGTATTTTTTCTGCAGCTCACGCTCAACACGGTCCACGGTGTCCTCAACCTGCTGCAAGCTCACGGGGCGCTTTTCGCAGGCCTTGAGGATGCCGGAGATGACTTTGTTGCGATCAAACGACTCGCGGCGGCCGTCGCGCTTGACGACCATCATGGAGATCTCTTCGATCGACTCATAAGTCGTGAAGCGGCGGACACACTTGAGACATTCCCGGCGGCGGCGCACAGACCGGTTCTCATTCGCCGCGCGAGAATCAATCACGCGATCCTGAAGGTGTCCGCAATAGGGGCAGCGCATGATTAAGCCAAGACCTCTTGGCGCAGCTCGGGGTAAAGCGGGAAGCGGTCCACCAGCTGACCGACCCCGGTCTTAACCCGCTCCGTGACGGCGGCGTCACCGGGCGCGCCGAGCACATCGGCGATGAATCCGGCGATCTGTTTCATCTCTTCCTGCTTCATCCCGCGCGTGGTCACGGCGGGCGTTCCCAGGCGGATACCCGAGGTCACGAAGGGCGAGGCCTTATCAAAAGGGATCGCGTTCTTGTTGACGGTGATGCGCGCGTGATCCAAAGCGGCTGAAGCATCCTTGCCGGTTGTCCCCTTCACGGTGACGTCCACGAGCATCAGATGATTGTCCGTTCCGCCGCTCACGATGCGGAAGCCGTGCGACTTCATGGCTTCGGCCAATGTCTTGGCGTTCTCGACCACTTGCCGCTGATACTTGCGGAAGTCCTCGGTCATCGCCTCCTTGAGCGCGATGGCCTTGGCCGCGATGATGTGCATCAAAGGTCCGCCTTGTCCGCCCGGAAACACTTCGGAGTCAACCGCCTTAGCGTGTTCCTTCTTACACAGAATGAGGCCCGCGCGCGGTCCGCGCAGCGTCTTATGGGTCGTCGTTGTCACGATATCGGCAAACGGCACCGGGCTCGGATGAACGCCCGCCGCAACGAGACCCGCGATATGAGCCATGTCGACCATGAGCTTGGCGCCGACCTGGTCGGCGATCTGACGGAATCTCGCAAAATCGATGATGCGCGGGTAGGCAGACGCACCCACGAGTATCATTTTGGGTTTAT
>JAGOUK010000110.1 GCA_018061225.1 Candidatus Omnitrophota bacterium
ACCTGAGCCTGCACAATGAGGCGGTCCGAAAGGACGATGACCGCATCGTTTTGGGTGACGGATTGGCCGGGCTGCATGGTGCTGACAATGACCTTACCGCTGATCGGGGCGATCAACGGAACCGGCTTGTAGATGGTTTTCCAGTGCTCGATCACTTCCTCCCCTTGTGACCGTGCCGCGTCTAGTAAAGCGGCCCGTTCCGTGGAGCTCAACAGCGCGACGGTGTCGCCGACGCGGACATCCTGCCCCTCACGGACCAACACTTCATCCACGCGCCCCGCAACGGGAGACTTCATTTCGAGACGGTTTTGCGGCTGAATGACGCCCATGGCCTGGATCGTAACGGAGAGGTCTCCCCGGACTGCGGTCACAAACGTTTTAACCGATTCGTCTTTGGGTGCGGCCTTGTGCGTAAAAAACCATGTCCCGAGTCCGGCCGCGGCGGCCAGTATCAGCACCGTCCATTTAAATTGATGTTTCATCGAGCATGTCTCCTTTGGCCTGACGCCAATCGCTTTCAGCATTGAGGACGGCCGCCTGCGCGTCCAAGTAAGATTTTTCTGCCTGCACCAGATTGTCTTCGATGATGACCCAGTCGTTGAAGCTGATGAGTCCCGTGCCGTACTCCGCTTGCGCAATCTCGGCTCGTTCCCTCGCCGCATCCGAATACTTCAACTGCACGGCAGCGGCTCCGCCCGCGTTTTGCCAAGCTGCCCAGGCCGATTCCAGGGTAAGGAGCACTCCATCTCTCCCGCTGCGCTCGTCCGCCTCGGCAGCGGTCCGCTGTGCGCGGGCTTTTTGGAATCCGACCCACAAGCTTCCTCCGTCAAAAAGTGTCATGCTGCCCGACACACCGGCCGACCAGCCCGTGGTCTGCGGCAGCCATCGGTCACCTGAACGTCCCGTGGCCGCCGATGCGTATACGGAAGGAAAAAAATCCGCAACAGCCGAGCGGACCCCCCATTTGGCCGCTTCTTTCTGGACTGCCAGCTGCAGTAAAAAGGGTGTTTGGATGGCAAGTTGCTCAAAGTCCGGCTCTTCCGCGGGCGGCGCGGGAGCGTCAATGTTTTGGGCGACGGTCAGCGGCTCAAAACTTTGGCGCCCGAGCTCTTTGATCAAATTTCGCTGAGAGGTCCGCAGACCGCGGATGGCTCGGTCCAACTCAAATTTGGCCTGAGCCCAATTAGCGTCTGCCGTCAAAAGTGATCCGCGGTGTTCTCTGCCCGCATCATAGCGAAGCTGGATCAAATCAAAACTTTGTTTGCGGCGGTCCGCTATACGGGAGGTGATATCAACGAGGCGTTGAGCCCGCCACAAACCTGTGTAGGCTTTTCGGAGGCGTAAGCGGACATCGGATGAGGTGACACGGCGGGCATATTCGGCATTGTCGACGGCGTCCGCGGCCGCTTCGACTTCGTAGACGGTTTTGAACCCGTCAAAAAGGAGTTGGCGGCCCGATACGCCGTAAGCAAAGGCATTCTTGGACACAGAACCCGCGCTGCGCGTCTCAGACGAGCCGCCGCTCGCCTCAGCCGTGATGGTAGGCCACAAGCCAGCGGCAGTCGAACCCTTGTTTGACTTGGCCACAATGACACTCTCATCGGCGGACACCAGATCCGGATGATGCTCAACCGCCTCCCTGACCGCTTCCGCCCAAGTGATCTCCCCCGCCACAGCCAGCGGTGAAAAAATCCAAGAGCCCGCGAAACCGATAACGAGCAGCATAAACATTGCAGGAGTTGGAATGTTTTTTACGAGAAGCTTCATGAAGGGTATTTTAATGGAATCTGCTAACATTAAGGAAGAATTTAGCACTCGCACAATCTGGCCCAGACGCGCCGAATCGGGTTTGCTAGGCGCGAGGGGGTGCCGCGTGGTATCTCCCACGCAAACCCCGAGCAACAACGCGAAATCAACCCACCGCAAATTCTGCGGAGAACGGGCCGTATGCTAGGCGCGAGGGGGTGCCGCGTGGTATCTCCCACGCAAACCCCCGAGCAACGATGCAGACGGCCCGTTATCCGCAGAATTTGTGAGCCCGAGTGGGATCGAACCACCGACCTAGAGTTTAGGAAACTCTCGCTCTATCCAACTGAGCTACGGGCTCAAACTATGTGGTTCGCTGAAGCAGACGCGCCCAGACCGCGCAGGCGGCCCGGACGAGCGTCTTAGTACTTTAGGACCGAGTGGGCGGGGTGCGCGCCTAGCTTGGCGCGGCCGGCCAGGAATTCGAGTTCGACGAGGAACGTGATTCCTTCGATCTTGGCGCCGCACTGTTCGATGAGCTTGGCGACGGCGCCGACGGTGCCGCCCGTTGCCAAGAGATCATCCACAATGAGAACTCTGTCCTCAGCACCCAGGGCGTCTTGATGCATCGATAAAACGCCGGTGCCGTATTCCAGATCATACGCGACGTCAAATGTCCTGTACGGGAGTTTGCCTTGCTTTCGGATGGGAACAAAGCCTGCGCCGAGTGCGGTGGCCGCGGCGCTTCCAAAGATGAATCCCCGTGCTTCGACGCAGACGATATGCGTGATTTTTTTGTCCCTAAAAGGCGCGATGAGCGCGTCCACGGCAGCGCGAAATGCCACGGCGTTGCGAATCAGCGGTGTGATGTCCTTAAATAGGATTCCGGGCTTGGGAAAATCAGGGATGTCGCGGACAAAGCTCTTGAGATGGCTCTCAACCGCTTGAGTGGGCATCACAGCGTAAACTGAATCTCGTCAGCGTACTTGCGCAGCTTGCGCAGAGACGCTTCTTCGATCTGACGGACGCGCTCACGGGTAATTTTGAATTTTTTGGCCACGTCATCCAGGGTCCTGATCTCGCCGTCGCCGATACCGAAGCGCAGCGCGAGAATCGAACGCTCGCGGTCATTGAGCTTGGTGATCAGCTTTTGCATCGCTTCCTGATGGAAGAATTCATTGATCTTCGCCTGACCCATATGCGTCATCGCTTCATCTTCCATGAGGTCCAGAACCGTCGCGTCGCCTTCCTCGCCTACCGGCGCGTCCAGCGATGTGATGCCCTGATTGAGCTCGAGGAGCTCATGAACCTTAGAGGTTGGGATCTTCATGGCTTTGGCAACTTCGGAGGGGGACGGCGCGCGCTTAAACTGATGCTGGAGACGGTCCTGCGTCTTGCGGAAACGCGAAAGAATCTCGACCATGTAAACCGGAATACGAACCGACTTACCCTGATCAGCCAGCGCCCGCGTCACATGCTGTTTGATCCACCACGCGCCGTAGGTTGAAAAGCGGTAACCGCGGCGGGGATCAAACTTACTCACCGCCTTCATCAAGCCCAGATTCCCCTCTTCGATCAGATCCAGGAGAGGAACTCCAAATTTCGAATACCGCTTGGCAATGTTGATCACCAATCGCAGATTGGAGCGAATCAGCTTGCGTCGGGCTTTGGCATCCCCTTTGCGCGACTTGCGGGACAGGTCGATCTCTTCCTCCGCCGAAAGCAGAGGGATGTTCTTGATGTCCTTGAGGTAGAGCTTAAGGGCGTCCATGTTTTAGCGCTTCTTCCGGTTGTAATGCTTATGAACGGTCCTGAATCGCGGCCTGAGCGGCGGCCAAACGCGCGATCGGAACGCGGAACGGCGAGCAGCTCACATAATTGAGACCGATCTTATGACAGAACTTCACCGAATCCGGCTCGCCGCCGTGTTCGCCGCAGATTCCCAGCTTGATGTTGGGACGGGATTGACGGCCTTTTTCGATCGCGATCTTCATGAGCTGTCCGACGCCGGACTGGTCGATGGTCGCGAACGGATTGCGCTTGGCGATGTCGGCTTCCTGATACGCGGCCAGGAAAGAACCGGAATCGTCGCGGCTCATGCCGAGCGTCGTCTGCGTCAGATCATTGGTGCCGAAGCTGAAGAACTCGGCCGTCTTGGCGATTTCGTCTGCCGTGAGGGCGCCGCGAGGCACTTCGATCATGGTTCCGACGGAGTAAGAAAGCTTCACTTTCTTCTCGGCCTCGACCTGAGCGGCTACTTCGCGGACCACCGCGGTCTGAATCTCGAGCTCTTTGCTGAAGCCAACGAGCGGGATCATGATCTCCGGCTTGCAGGCCAATTTTTCCTTCATGCAGCGGGCGGCGGCCTCAAACACGGCGCGGGCCTGCATGCGGGTGATTTCCGGATACTTGATCCCGAGACGGCAGCCGCGGAATCCGAGCATCGGGTTGAACTCATGAAGCTCCGAGACGCGGGCCATGATTTTTTCTACCGAGATGCCGAGCTTGCGCGCGAGATCCATCTGCTGCTCCTTGGAGTGCGGAAGGAACTCGTGTAGCGGGGGGTCCAGGAAGCGGATGGTCGCCGGGAAGCCTTTGAGCGCCTTGAAGATTCCGTAGAAGTCTTCGCGCTGATAGGGCAACAGCTTTGCCAGGGCCGTTTCGCGGGCCTCAAGCGTGTCCGCGAGAATCATCTCGCGCATGGCATCGATGCGGTCGCCTTCAAAGAACATGTGCTCGGTGCGGGTGAGGCCGATGCCGGTGGCTCCAAACGCGACCGCGTTGCGGGTCTGCTCGGGAGTATCGGCATTGGTTCGCACGTCCAAACGCGCGAACTGAGAGCACCACTTCATAAGCTGAGTGAAGTGCTTGAACTTCTCAGTCTTCTGGGCGACCTTGTCACCGCTGATGAGACCGGTGATGATTTCGGAAGGGGCCGTCTTGACCTGGCCGGCGTACACCGTGCCGCTGGTACCGTCGATGGAGAGGAAATCCCCTTCGCGGAAGACTTGGCCGGCAACGGAGACTGTCTTCTTGGCGTAATCGATCTCAAGGGCGGCGGCGCCGCAGATACAAACCTTACCCATCTGACGGGCCACGAGAGCGGCGTGCGAACTCACGCCTCCGCGGGCGGTCAGAATTCCCTCGGCCGCGATCATGCCGCGAAGATCTTCAGGGGAAGTCTCAAGACGGACGAGCAATACTTTTTCGCCCTTTTCAGCGGCGACGACGGCGCGGTCGGCGTTCAAATAGATCTTACCGCACGCGGCACCGGGGCCGGCCGGAAGACCGGTTGCGACGACTTTGGCTTTTTTAACTTCGGCTACGTCGAAGATTGGGGCGAGCAGCTGGTCGAGCTGATCAGCCGGATTGCGCATCACGGCCGTTTTGGCATCGATAAGCTTTTCGTTAAACATATCCATCGAGAACTTGAGCGCCGCGGCGGCGGTGCGCTTGCCGCTGCGGGTCTGCA
>JAGOUK010000111.1 GCA_018061225.1 Candidatus Omnitrophota bacterium
CTCCAACGGTGATGAACACATCGGGCCAAGGCCTAAATTCCGGCCGGAGAAAGCCGCGGATAAAATCGGCCGTGGACGTGAATTCCTGAAGAACGCCCAGAGGGCCCCAGGCACCGAGGATGAATAGCAGCGGGAGTAACGCCATGGGAATCATCAGAAGTATTTGTAGACGCCGGGAAAGGTTTGCCGGTTTTAGCCGACGAGGCAGGAGCAGGGATGCCGCCGAAAAAAGGAATATCACGAGGAAAGGGGTCATCCATCCGCGCCAAAAAAGCGCATGCAGACCGAAGGCGGTTCCGGTGAGGAGCGCCCCCGTCCAGCGTTTGCGCGCGCTGACCGTGTCGCCAAAGGCCATGAAGATGCCGGCAATCGCCGCCAACGGAAAAAGAACATTGTACGGATCGGTGTCGTACCACCCCACGAGACTCCGTTTGAGAAAAATATGGCAGAGCATGAGATTAACCAAGCCGAGAAGCCCGGCCCATCCCGTGATACCGGCGACATTTCGGCTGAACCAGGCAAAGAGGCCGAGCGCGAAGAACGAGATCAGCACCGGAACCCAGCGCAACACCGCGACCAAATCAATCTTTGGCCGGATCACGCTCACCGCCCTGTAAAGCCAGGCGCCGACATAGGGGTGAAGGTCCATGGGGTACCAATAACCCGCCGGAGCCAGCGTGAGAAGATTTAAATATTCGCGGCCGCGAGTTTGATCCGCGAAGCGGCCTGATCGGAGGATCAGCCGTGTTTGGTGGAGATAATAGTAAGGATCCACCTCGAGTAAGAATCCTCCCTTGGAGAGGATCCGTGTTTCTTTCTCGATAGCTTTGGCGTACTGATTGACCATGCGCTCAAATTGTTTGGGATCCTTGCGGATGGTCTGACCGACCATGATCTGCATCCGCTGGTCCCGCGCGGCCGGTGATAAAGAGGCCGCGTCGTTTTGCTTCGCGATCGCCTCTTTGGCAGCCGTACGTAATTTAGCCTGAACTTTAAATTTGGCCGTATTGCGGGATAAATCCATGGGAAAAACCGTCAGCGGATAAAGTCTAAAATAAAATCCCAGCGCGCCCGCCAATAGAATCGCCGCGGTCCAGGCGGCCCAAAAACGCACGCGTGGGGAGGTGGCGGACGTGATCAAGAGGATTTGGACGGCGCGGCCGACCCTAGCGCCGCCGCAAGGGCATCGCCGCCCTCGGGAAGAACCACGTCCGGCGTGATGCCGTCTTCGGGGATCAGCCGGCGGTTATGGTAGTACGTTTTGGACGTGACCAGAAGCATGGTGGAGCCGTCGTCGTAGTCGTACATACTTTTGAGGTAACAAGCTCCGTAGGTTTTGTGACCGACGATGCGGGCGCCGAGTTTTTCTCTCAAAACGCCGGCGAGCGTCTCCGCGGCGCTCGCAGTATGACCGGAGGTCAGGACAGTGATGGCTCCTTTGTAATGCGCGTCGGAAGTCCCGGAAGACAAAAGGACCGGCTGGCGGCCTCTGCGGGCGATGATGAAGAGAGCGTCGTTGGGATTGGTGAACATGCTGAGCACTTCGCGGGTCGCGAGTGGGGGGCCGCCCTTATTTTTGCGGAGATCGATGATGAGGTTTTGGATATTCTGCGCGCCGTAAGCGTTGATCGCGTCCGCCGCATCCACACCGGTCTTCTGATTAAAATGATCGATTTGGAGGATCAGCACACCCGGCATCCCGCTGTCCGGCAGCTGAATTGTCTCCGCAAAATAGTCACCCGCCGTGAGCGTGACCACCGAGGTGTTGCCGGTCGCGGCAAAAAGGACTTCCAGGCGCACCGAGGCTCCTACCTCAGGCTTGAGGAGATCCAGAATGGTCTCCAAACTCAAGCCGGCCAACTTAACGCCATCCACCGCGAGGATGATGTCGCCCGGCCGCATCCACTCGGCAAAGGCTTGGCTATGTTTCTGCACATGCGTCAGTCCAAAGCCGCGCTCGTTGGGACTGCCCTCAAGACCCAGATCCGCTCTGGCGGCATAAGCCTCCTGTTTGAAGGCGACCGCTTTTTTGGGAGGGACAAAATTAGAAAACCGGTCAGAAGGTTTCTTGAGCTTTTGAACCAATAGACCCGCGCCCAGATGCACGAAGTCATCCGTTTGATGGCTTTGGGCATTCATGGCTTGGAGCATGTCCGAAGTGTACTTGTGGATAAACTCTTCATACGTCTCGCGTGAAACACGCTCATAGTACTCGGCATCCATGGTGCGCCAAACCCAGTCCAGGGCCTGCTTCAGCCGGGCGGAATCATCCGGGGCTGGGGCCTGAAGGGAGGCGGGGGCAGCCCCATCTGCGCTTAGACAGGCTGAGGGCTGGTTGATAAGTAGAGCAAAAAGGAATAACAAAAACAATGCGAACTTGAGCTTCATGGCGTTAAAAATACAATATTTTGAGCAAAAAAACCAATCATTTCATATATGTAGTGGCTAAACAAAATTTTTTTGCGTGATGATTCGAAAAGTGACATAATAACCCCCTAAGAAAACGCTGCTCCCAAATGCAAAAAATATTAATTTTACTGGTAATGTTGTTATGTCTTTTTGGACCCATGGCTATTTTTGCTTGGGCAGGGAATAAGGCTTTGTCGGAGTTTGGAAGAAGGCCCTCGGAAGGGGCCCGTGTGATGGTGCCGTTCATTTTGAAACTCATGGCGGCATCCTTCGTGGCTATCGGCATTCTCATGCTGCTTCTTAAAATATTTGGTCCCGACAGCGGCCATGAGCCGATCTACCGGTTCAAAAACATGGACTGGCGGATCATAAAAAAATGAAGCGGACCGGATGTTTGATGAGCGCGGCAGTCATTGCGGCTGTTGTTGCCGGAGTGATCTGTTCCGCTGCCGAGGCCGCCGATATGCAGGGCGGGTACGGAGACGCGTCGGTCATGCGGTCCGCTCAGTTGGCCGAGCGCATTCAAGCGGGCGGCGTGAAGACGGTTGGGCTGTTTTGGGTCGATCTGCGGAATGAGGCGGATTACAAGCAGTCCTTTATACCGGGCTCCATCAATATTCCGTACAAGAAGCTCTCGTTCTTAGCCGAAAAGTTTTTTTCTAAATCCGATGAAGTTATTTTTTTGAGCTATCCGGACGCGGATCACGTCAGCGTGAACGCGGTGACTTTTATGAAAAATAAGGGGTTCACCAACTGCTCCGTTCTTCAGGGCGGAATCGGCGGATGGACCGGCGATCTCGAAACTTCAGCTCCCGATAACCGTTAATAAAGGACATCAGCCATATGAAGCGTTCATGGTCACCTCTCTCTCTGACAACAACAGCCGTTCTCAGCGTCACTCTCGCGTTTGGTCTATCCGCATGCGCGAATAAAAATTCCGCCAAAGCGGTCGCGGCAGGTTCGGCGGTGACACTCCGCTACGCGCTCACGGCCGACAACGCGGTCATTGTTCCCGATAACAAGCCCGAAACGCTTCAGCTCACCGTTGGCGGAGGCAAATTGCCTCCGATGTTCGAAAAAGCGCTTATCGGTCTCCCGGTTGGAGCCGCGAAGGCCATTCAGCTAAAGCCCGAAGAGGCTTTTGGACCGATCCGCAAAGAATTGATCGGCCGCGTGCCCCGCGCGTCGCTGCCCGCGGGCGAGCTGAAGGAGGGGATGGTGCTTGGGACCGGCGGGGTCACCGCGCGCGTTGCCAAGATCATGGAGGATGGAACGGTGATTATCGACCGGAATCATCCCCTTGCGGGCAGAACGCTTCTTTACAAGGTCCGCGTCACTTCGGTCGAGTGAACCCCACTTTTAACTGATAAGGAGAATCCATAAATCATGTCTTCCAATTTAGGATCTGAACAAAAAGGCTCCGGCCGGGCAGCAGCCATCTGGATCGCGTCCGCGGCGGCCGTTTTGGCGATCGTGCTCATCGTCTGGAATATGGCGCGGCAGGGCAAGCCGGGATCGCTTAAGCTCCTGGCTCAGGGAGGCGCTTCGGATTCGGGCACGACGCTATGGCAGATCCTGGAGTCCGGCGGCATCATGATGGCCGTGCTCGGCGTCGTATCGATCCTGACCATCACCGTGATCATTTATTCCTGGATGAGATTCCGCCCTTCCAAACTGGTGCCGGAAGATTTCTGTCACGAACTCGTCCGCAATGTGGCTGAGCGCAAGTATGCCAAGGCGCGCCAGATGTGCCTCGAAAGTGAGAGCCTGATGGCGGTCATCACACTCGCCGGTCTCGACCGTCTGGAACGCGGCCCCCGCGTGGCGCGTGATTCGATCGAATTGGCCGCTCGCAAGCAAGTGTTGGGTCTCTGGCAGACCGTCAACTATCTTTCGGACATCACCACGATCGCCCCGATGCTCGGTCTGGCCGGCACCGTCATGGGAATGATCGAGGCATTCAACACCTTTGCCCTCAAATCCGTGATGGTGAGTCCGCTTGTCGTCGCCGGCGGCGTTTCTAAGGCGCTGATCTGCACGGCTGCCGGTTTGATCATTGCGATCACGGCGATGGCGTTCTACACGGTGTTCCGCACCCGCGTTCAGCTCATCACTCAAGCCCTCGAGGCCTTCACGACCGAGACGATCAGCGCGCTGCCGCGTGAAGAAGAGACGGAGAAATCGTTCCGATGATACGGCTCACGCCTCAACAGGAGCATAGCGGTTCGCTTCAAATTCCGCTTGCGCCTCTGGTCGATATCCTGCTCTGCACGCTGATCTTCTTCATGGCGATCTCCGTGCTGTATCAGCGCGAGACGGAATTGGGGATTCACGTTCCCAAGGCCGAGAAGGGTCAGGATGCCCAGCGTGCCGCCGGAGAGATCATCATCAATGTCGCCCAGGACGGAGGCGTGGTGATCAATCAGAAGCGCCTTTCCGCGGGGGAGCTTGAGACGATGCTCGCCAAGCTGAGTCAGCTGTACCCGAATCAACCCGTGGTTATTCGCGCCGACAAGCGCACTTACCATGAAGCGGTTGTGGCGGTGCTGGACGCTTGCGCGTCGGCGAATATCTGGAATATCGCTTTTTCCACGAGCAAGGAATAATCAGCCGGGTGAAGCAGCGTCTGCCGATTCTTATAGCGCTTCTACTCACCGTCCAGGCCCCGCTGTGGGCTGCTGATGAGGCGGTGAAACCGGCCGCTCCCGCCAAGTCAGTCAGAGACCGTCTTGACTTTGCCAAAGGCCTCTACGCACGCGACATGTATGACATGGCGCTAGATGAATATGAGGC
>JAGOUK010000112.1 GCA_018061225.1 Candidatus Omnitrophota bacterium
GTCCATGGCTTTGGCGCGCGTCCAAAGGGTGATCTCCCCTCCCTCCAGAACCTCGATCTTCTCGCGCGAAGCGCCAGGCTTCACCCGCACCGTGTGACGCGTCAAGACGCCTGTCTCTGCCCGCCCGACCGGACGAATTCAAAAAAATCCCGAAGCGCAGGACGATAGGTCTCAATATCCTCATAAAACGCCGTATTGTGCCCGCCTCTGAGCCGGACGAAATGTTTGGGGTTCGGCGCCGCGGCAAAAAGTCTTTCTCCCATCTCAAATGGAACGATCTCGTCATCTTCGCTGTGAAAAATTAGCACGGGTGCGGCGGCTTTTTTGATCTTGTCGAGCGAGTCGAGTCTCACACCGAGCGCAAACGCAGGAATGAACGGCATGCTCGCGCGGACAATGTCCGGGATCGACGTGAAGCTGTCTTCAACGATAAGGCCGCCGACGGCCGTTTTGGCAGCCAGCGCCGTCGCAAACCCGCCGCCGATGGATTCGCCGTAGACGATAACGGAAGCCATCGGTATGCCCCGTGAAGCCAGAAGAGCCGCGGCGGCATCCGTGTCGCTGTGGATGCCTTTTTCGGACGGAGTTCCCGCGCTCAGGCCGTAGCCCCGGTAATCAAACAGAAACACCGAAGCGCCCAGATCGTGAAAAATCCTCACCTTGTCCCAGCGGTGGCCGATATTTCCGGCATTGCCGTGAAGAAAAAGAACGGTGATCGGGTTCGAGGAGTCGACTTTGAAGCCGATGTTTTCGCGGCTGGGGACATACCACCCGTGGAGCTTGCTGCCGTCCCTGGCGTTAAAAAAAACATCTTCATGCGGAAGCGCCGCCGGAGTCACCGCCGGCGTGCCCTTCATGGGAAAAAAAATCGACCGGCTTTCGATCGCGCGGATGATCATGATCAGCGCGGCGGCAAAGAGGATGAGAATTATGAGGAGTTTGATCATGGTGAATATCCCGGTTGACCTAGGCGCTCGTTCAAATCCAGTATAACTGTCGGAGGCGGTTTTTTAGTAGAATATCGCGATGCAAAATATTCTAGACCAAGCCACCCGACCGGTGCAAAAAACAGTCCTGGAGCACCCCCTCTACACCGCCATTCGGTCTGCTGAGGATGTCCGGATCTTCATGCGGTATCACATTTATGCCGTCTGGGACTTCATGAGCCTGCTCAAGGCGCTGCAGCGGCGCTTCACCAATATGGAGCGCATCTGGCATCCGCCGGTGAATGCCTCACTGAGCCGCATGATCAATGAGATCGTCCTGGGTGAAGAGGCGGACAAGCTTGATGACGGCCGCGTGATCAGCCACTACGACTTGTACGTGAACGCGATGAAGCAGGCGGACGCGTGGACTGAGGAGTTCGCGGATTTTTATGATTTTTCTACCGTCTCGGACAAGCTGGACGTCGCTCAGCTGGCCCCAAACCCGCATGTGGAGCATTTTTTGAAGAACACCTTCCGCGTCATCGACCAGAGTAAGGACCACGAGGTCGCGGCGTATTTTTTTATCGGACGCGAAGCCCTGATTCCGGACATGTTCCTCAAAGTAGTGGAACGCCTGAATGACGGCGGGAATGCATTCGGCGAGCTGATGCTCTATCTCAAGCGCCACATCGACGTGGACGGCAACGAGCATGGCCCCATCGCATCCCGGATGCTGGCGGAACTGTGCGGAGCGGATGAGCAAAAATGGACCGAAGCCGCCGCCGCCGCTGTGACGGCGCTCGAATCCCGCAGGATGCTTTGGGATGGGGCGTACGCGGCCATTCTGGCCCGCTCGGCCGCTCCGCTATCGGCTTCCTAAAGCCCGATGTCTTCACCCGCCCTATCTTCCGCGCGCGCTTGGATCAAACGGCTGGACCTTCTGCCCCACCCCGAGGGCGGTCATTACCGCGAAAGCTACCGCGCCGCAGACCAGATCGCGGCGCAAGCGCTTCCCGCGGGCTTCGGCGGCAATCGGGCTTTTTCCACGGCAATTTATTTCTTATTGGAATCTCCGCAAGTGTCCAGACTGCATCGGCTGAAGTCCGATGAGATCTGGCATCACTACGAGGGCTCGGCGCTTGAGATACTCTCGGTGAGTCCCGGCGGGGTTTTGAGACGCGCGCGGCTTGGTAAGGACATCGGCCGGGGTGAGCTTCCCCAGCATGTGGTGCCGGCGGGTCATTGGTTTGGTTCGCGTGTGCTCGCGGATACAGGCTTTGCGCTCGTCGGCTGCACCGTGGCTCCGGGCTTCGACTTCGCTGATTTTGAGATGGCAAACGCGGGTGAGCTTTCTGCCGAACTTCTGGAACATCGGCAGGAGCTTGGCGACTTGATACAGAGCAGTCCGAAGACCTAGATTCCCGCCGCCTTCGATTTTCTCAGACTTTAATATTCCAGACCGGAACACGCAGATGCTGGCGGAACGTTTCGCCCGGCAGCAGCCGGAGTTTGCGTTCGGCGATGTCGCCGCGTCCGCCGAGATGCTGGCCAAATTGGCGCAGGCAATCCGTCGCGCCCAGATGCAGCGTGTGTTTGCCGTAGGCGGCATTCGCCTGATCGATCACCCGCGAGAGTTCCTTTTGACCTTCGATGCGGCAGGTGTCCTCGAAGAGATCGCGCTGAACTTCCCGGTCAGAGCTTAAGTCCCCCAGCACCAGCCCGGTGTTTCGGTACAGCACTCCCGGCTCAAAAAGCCGCTCAAACAGACCCGAAACGATGCGGGCGATCTCCAGCGTCGAGGAAGTCGGGCGCGTGAGGCGGGCTTCCACGCCGCGGCTGTCGTAATCCTTATTGGTCAGATGGATGCTCACAAAACCCGCCCGCAGCAAATGGCGCCGGAGACGGATAAAGGCCGATTCGGTGTTGCGCAGAAGCTGCGCCCGCACAAACTCTTTGTCGCCCGAAGGAGGCGTGAAGGTCTTGGTCTTGCCCAGCGAAAATCGATTTGGCTTTTGTTCGAGCAAGATCGGATGGATCGCCTCGCCCCGGAGCTCATGCCACAACTCGGAGCCGATTTTGCCAAGCAGCTTCACCGCGAAAGTTCGCGGCCGGCTGATGTAGTCGAGCACCGTGCGCACTCCGTGCTTGGCCAGGAGCGCCACCGCGTTGGGTCCGAAGCCGCAGACGCGGTCTGTCGGGATGTTTGCGAAAAACTCCTCGACCTCATACCCCCGCACCGTCACAAACCCGGCGGGCTTTTTTTCTTTGGAGCAAATCTTAGAGATCGCCTTGGAAGGACTTAAGCCCACCGACACCGTGATGCCGAGCTCCCGCTCAACCGCTTCTTTCATCCGCAGAGCGATCTCCTCGTAAGAGGTGCGGTGCACGCGGCGCAGTCCGGTGATATCCGCAAAGGCTTCGTCGATCGAGTACTCCTCCACATCCGGTGTGAAGCGCCGCAGGATGTCAAACAGCCGCTTGGAATAAAGGCTGTAGGACTCGTAATCGCTCGGCAGACAGATCAGCGTGGGGCAGACTTTTTTGGCTTCGAAGAGCCGCATCGGGCGCTTCACCCCCAGCGCCTTGGCTTCGTAGCTGGCGCAGGCGACAATGCCGCGCTCCTTCCCCGTGATGACTGGAAGGCCTTTAAGGTGCGGATTTAACGCCTGTTCAACGCTGGTAAAAAACGCGTCACAGTCGATATGCAGAATAGCCCGCGGGAACGAGCTCATTGTGATCATTTTATTTATAGCGGCGGATGCAGGAGACTACGACCCCGCCGATCTTAAGCTCTTCTTTGGGAGTGATGATGGGATATTTGGGGTTGGCTGGCGCGAGGCGGACGCCGGATCCGCGCTTCTGATAAAACTTGATCGTCCACTCCCCGTCTACTTGAGCGATGACGATGTCATTGTTCTGCGGCGCGCGGCCGCGCTCGACGATCACGAGATCCCCCGGATGAATCCCGGCGTCGATCATCGAATCGCCGGTGACTTTGATCAAAAAACTCTGCTGAGGGTTGCGGATGAGGTAATCATCAAGACTCATCGTGTCGACCAGCTCTTCTTCCGCCGGACTCGGCCAACCCGCCTGCACCGACCCGAGCAGCCGTATCCCGGTCAGCCCGTCAAAGAGAAGCCGCCCCTCCGAGTCTTTGCGGACCAGGCCCTTGTCGACCAGCCGCGCGATCAGCCAATGGGCGGTGTTCTTGGACTTGTAGTCAAAGAGACGGCGTACTTCCTCAAAGCTCGGCGCGCGCCGGCGGACGCGGCAAAAAGCGCGGAGTTTGTGGACTGTCTGATTCCAGTCGATGCGTTTGGCCATGATCGGAATATATAGAACGAACGTTCTAATGTCAAGATAGCGTGTCGGATACTCAAAATCGGAGCAAGATGCCGGATCAGGACAAAATTTAGCGGGACGGGTCGGACGTTGAGGGCGTGGTTGGGTTTGAAGCGGCCGGGGTAGCAGGAACCTGATCGGGTAAGAGATGCGAGTAGTTTTCCGAAAGAGTTTGATAGAGATGTTTGGCGCCCAGCACGCGCGCGGTCATGAAGCCGACGGCCGCGGCCAGCATCACCGGAAGCAGCGTCTGATGACGGCCGGTCATTTCGTACACGATGACGAAGGCCGTAATCGGCGCCTGAATGGTGCCCGCCAAAAAAGCCGCCATGCCAGCCAGGGCTGATATTGCCGCGGGACCGTTCGTCACCCATCCGAGCCAGGAGCCGATCGCCGAGCCCATCGAAAGGGACGGCGCAAAAATACCTCCCGCGATGCCCGACCAGTAGGTCAGGAGCGTCGCCGCGCATTTGGAGAGGAAGAAAAGCAGGCCCGAACCTTCTCCGTCCGCCCTGAGATACATCTGCGCGGCGTAGTTGCCGGGCCCCAGAACGCTCGGCAGATGGCCGTATGTTGCCAGCGCCGACAGACCCAATAACGCGAGACCCAAAACCCCCGCAACCGCATAAGTCCAGCGGCTAAATTTGGCCGCAATAAATCTGCGTCCCCAAATGATGAGATGCGAAAAAACCGCCCCCGCCGCGCCGCCCGCAATGCCGATGATGACCACCGTCAAGATGGGAATATTCACCGAACCGCTGACCCGCCCGAAGTAAGTGTATTCCCCTGTCATCGACTTGGCCGTGATACCGGCGATGATGATCGACATGAGAACGATGT